>JBDTKK010000374.1:0-7260 GCA_039935335.1 Chitinophagaceae bacterium | reverse complement strand
CGAAAGATGCCCGATACCCGCTCGCACTGGGCTCTTCAGACACCCGCACAACTTTCAATGACAGCACAGGTTTTGCTTTTGTGGGCGATACGATTACGCTAAAATGGGCAGCCATCGACCGTAGTGTTTTCAATTTTTACAGTACCCTAGAATATTCTTTAGGTACCGTTGGAAACCCCTTTGCCACACCAATAAATGCGCAGTCAAATATTAGTAATGGTGCACTCGGTATTTGGGCTGCTTATAGTCCTACTTTTACTACAATCGTGGTAAAAGAATAGTGGCTGCATTATCTTGCCGCGCTCTTACAAGACACTTTATGACTGAAATTGAAAAGGTTCATTGCCTCATCATCGGCTCCGGCCCTTCCGGATATACGGCTGCCATTTATGCTGCTCGTGCTGGCCTGAAACCCGTACTATATCAGGGTTTGCAACCGGGAGGTCAATTGACCATTACTACTGATGTGGAGAATTATCCCGGCTATCCTGATGGGATTATGGGGCCGCAAATGATGGTGGATTTTGAAAAGCAAGCTACTAGAATGGGTGCTGATATTCGTTGGGGTATAGCCTCGAAAGTGGATTTCTCTTCTAAGCCTTTGAAAGTAGAAATTGATGAAGAAAAGTGGATTCATGCCGACGCAGTTATTATCTCCACTGGAGCTTCCGCAAAATGGTTGAACATAGAAAGTGAGCAACGCCTGAACGGCCATGGCGTGAGTGCTTGCGCAGTCTGCGACGGCTTTTTCTTTAAAAATCAGGAAGTAGCTATCGTTGGTGCTGGTGATACCGCGTGTGAGGAAGCTCTTTACCTCAGCAATATTTGTAGTGGGGTTCACATGCTTGTTCGTCGTGGAGAAATGCGTGCCAGCAAGGTGATGCAAGACCGTGTACTAAAGACCAAGAACATCAAAGTGTATTGGCATAGCGAAACCGATGAGATTTTGGGTGATAAAACGGTGAGCGGATTACGCATCAGAAATGTGGAAACAGGCGCGACACAGGAAATTGCCATCAAAGCCTTTTTCGTAGCCATTGGCCACAATCCAAATTCAGAGATCTTCAAAGGCTTTTTGGAAATGGATGAGCAAGGTTATCTCATCACGCAGCCTAATTCTACGCGCACCAACGTGGCAGGCGTTTTTGCTTCCGGCGATGTGCAGGATAAAATTTATCGTCAAGCTGTAACGGCTGCTGGTAGCGGTTGTATGGCCGCTTTGGATGCTGAGCGTTATCTAGGTACTTTGGAACATTCCTAGAGAAAAAGTAGAGACCTTTCACCGCAGATGGCTGCACAAAATTTTTGAAGATGCTAGCCGAAGATTGGGTGACGGGAGAAATAGAATTATCTGTCGATGGCGTGCCGCTTAAACTCAAGCTTAGCGTGCCTTCCAAGCCAGTGAAGCCACAAGTTTTGTTGCCCATGTTTCAGGAAATGGCCAACACTTTTACTGCGATTGGCGAAGGCATTGTCGAGAAGAAAGGAAAGGTGATTTCGTGTCAAAAAGGTTGTGGCGCTTGTTGCCGACAGCCCGTGCCCCTTGCTGAAATTGAGACTTATTACATCGCATCATTGGTGGCGGGAATGCCAGAGCCCAAGCAATCGCAGGTGCGGGAGCGTTTTGCAAAAGCCAACGCCCATTTCGAAGAAATTGGCTGGTTTGAAAAATTGGATAATTGTAAGGGCGAGAAAGAATTGAAACAAGCAGCACTGGCTTATTTCCGCGAAGGCATTCCTTGTCCTTTTTTGGAAGATGAATCCTGTTCCATTCATTTAAAACGCCCAGTTATTTGTCGGGAATACCTTGTCACGTCGCCGGCAATTAATTGTTCTGACCCGATTGAAGAGCGGATAGAAATGGTGCCTTTGCCCATCAATGCCTCAGATGGCGTGCGGAAGTTGGGGCGCACTCAAGCTTTAGGCAAACGTGATTTTCTGCCCATGGTTCGTGCTTTGGAATGGGCGGCAGAGCATCCGAATAAAGCGAAACCGAAGACAGGGGAGGAGTGGTTGGGGGTGTTTTTTGGGGGGTAGGCACAGCGGGCAATACCATTTTATTGTAGTCTTTTCGGGAAGATTAGGCGATGGCGTTAGAAGACCAAGTGATAGAGTTTCCGCTTGCCTTTTCGCAACCCTATTCTATCTTTCCAATAAAAAATCTAAGCAATGCACTACGAAGACTGGGAATATCATCCCACTCGACTGCCGGAAGATAAGTTTGACCGTGAACGGGAAATTGAGACCCTACAAAAGAAGTTTCTTGAGGAAGTTCTTCAAAATCCCAAGACCACAGCATTTCTAAAACCCTATCGGCCAGGTTCGGGCGAGTACTTTTTAAAAAATTATGCCTTTAAAAAGGGATTGTTGGTGGCACATTCAGAGTACGGTATAAAGGCCGCTGAAAATCGTGAATTGCGCCATCGTGATAAAACAGAATGTGCGTTCAAAGCCATCCTCCAAAAGAAATTGCTAAACCTAGAACTATTGTGGAGAGCGGAGCAAATAACGCTTCCGGGCATAGATGCCTGTATTGACTTTACTAAATGGTATCGCCATCCCATGGTGTGCCCGTTTATAGAGCAGGTAACGGCGGAAGAAATTGAATTGATGCAACAATTTTTGGCGAGAGAGGAAACGGATATTGGGCGCTATTACCCGGATTTGGGTATCGAGGATAGCGAAGGCATTGCCGACAAAAGCCAAAAACATGAAGACGATGACCCTGAAATACCCGAATGGTTTACCTACTATGATACCTATATGGACACCGCTTCACTCTTTTTGCTGCCCGATATAAGAGGACAAAAGGAGCAGGTTTATTTCGATTTAGCTTTCAAGGAACAGAGGGCTAAAAATCCCGAGGCTTCAAAGTATGAACCTAATCCCGAGGATTCGCTGCCCTGGATGGACAGCTTTTCTCCTGAGCTGCATTATCAGTTCTCTAAACTGGTAGATGATGAAATCTTTCAACGTCTTTTCTACTACGAATGGCAAGAAAAGGCAAATGAACGAGCGGCTGAAAATCAAGCCGGAGTCTATGATATTGACGATTGTGTGGTTTACCTCTCCAACGTCCCCGACCCACCACCTGTTCGTGTCGGTGTCACCTGGCGCGAAGCGATTTATTATTGCTGGATGGATTACCTGAAACGCGTCATTAGCGAAGAATTGCCCATCGTTTGGGAAGAGCATAAATTCTTTAGGGAGACAGGTCTTGAGACACCTGAAGAGGAGAAGTCGGAGCATCATGTAGAAAAAGTCTTTCACAAGCTCATTCTTCGCGGGCGCGAATTGGCCGGCGAACCGAGAGATTTTGAATTTTAGGCATTTTCCACGGATACAAGTTTTAAAAGAGGTTGTGCGATGTACGCCGCGTGCTTCTGTAGGTAGCGCAGAGGATTGAACTAAATTTGATAAGGTTGCAATGGTCCACTATCCTGTTCGTTAAGGATTTTTAACAACTAACAATAATAAAATGTTCTCTTCTATTCCCTTCCGCTTTTCTATCGTAGCTTAGTCGTTCTCACATTTCTTTTCTCTTGTGAGAAGAAGGACAATCAGCAAAACGGAAATCTTAAAGAGGACATGCTTTATCCATCCTATTCCCACCTTGATAGCGGCAACTATTGGGTGTAGGCTTTATATAATAGTGATACCTTAGGAAATGGAACGCCTACAGGTGCGTTTGCTAACTGCATTGTAGAAAAGGATACCGGAATGCGAGGCGCTAAGTGGCCTAAATACGTAGAGTTCAGTTCTGGAAGTTTAATGGTCTTTTCGTTCC
This sequence comes from Chitinophagaceae bacterium, assembly GCA_039935335.1. Classification (GTDB taxonomy): domain Bacteria; phylum Bacteroidota; class Bacteroidia; order Chitinophagales; family Chitinophagaceae; genus UBA1952. The sequence continues at coordinate 3,473 of JBDTKK010000374.1, read as the reverse complement.
TACGTGATTCGCTATAATATCTTGTGGATGACAACGGAAATATTCTATTTGCATCCTTGGATTTCAATACAGTATTTTATCATCGTTACGCTGTTTATCCCGGACATTAGGTTGTACCTGTCGACACTGTAGCCTTAGTTACCCAAAAAATGGTTGACAAGGATAAATTAACAACAGTGCCTACTGGGACTTTTGGAACTTCAACCATGCGCACAACTTGGATACTAAGTGATTCATTGACGCTAATAGGATATTTCTCAGCTCGAATTGAGGATGCACGGTATTCAATGCAAGTCGGCAAAGTTTCGGAAGTACTTGATTTTTATCTGAATGATTCTACCTAAACAGAACGGCGTTTGTTGCGGTATTTAAATAGGATTACGGCATTTTAAAACGCAGAGAAATGGAACGACATAATTCTACAATATCCATTTACACTCCTCTGACTTTATTACCCCCAAAAATCCCCTAAATTGTTACACATTTTCTCAAGGGTTTTCTATGCAACAGCGGTACTTTTTTTCTTTAAGGATGCAGCACTCGCGCAAGCTTTCCTTTCTACTGCTGTTTTCCTTTTTATTTCTAAATAAAATCGCTTTCGCACAAGCTCCACAGCAAAAACCTTTGCTTCGAAATGTTCAGATTATTTTCCCAAATAATCCTACCTCGCTAGATAGTTTCCTGCATCTAAAGCACGCTTCTCTTGTCCTAATTCAGTTTGAAAACCTTCCCGACGATGCAACGAAAGAACAATTGAGCCAGCGTGGAATTCGAATTGTAAAAGCCATCTCCGCAAACACGTTTATCGCCCATCTTCAACCTCAAAAAGAACATTTCTCTTCTAAAGAAATTCGAAGCATTCTTCCTTTCAAGTTCTTTTGGAAAATAGCTCCGCGTCTCTTGGGAGAAGCTACCAGCAAGGATTTGCAAGAACTATTTGTTTCCTTTTTGCCGGGAACTTCCCAAGATTACGTCCGTCAATTTGCGAAAGATATAGGAGGCACGTACAAGAATTCCATCCTCGCTTCCATGGGGTATTTTAGAATGGATATTCCAGGAAATAGAATCTCGGAGCTTGCCGAAAATCCTGAAGTATTAGCTATTGCGGAAGCCGCAAAGAACATCCCGCTGAACTATGAGTCGCAGCGGGCATTGCAGGTAAATATTGCGCACAATCCTATCAATCGCGGTGGCTTTGGTTTGCTCGGCGATGGCATCACGCTTGGTGTGGGTGATAATACTTCCGGCCTTTGGCATATAGACACCCGCGAGCGAATAGTTAACTATAATCCTGCACCTTACAGCAACCACGGACAGCACACCAATGGCACGGTTGGAGGTGCAGGAACTGTTGATCCACGCGGGGAAGGCTTTGCGCCCCATGCAGCTTTGGTGGATGAAATCTATGATCTTATTTGGCAAAGAACAGGCCCGCTTTATAGCGCTTACAACATGACGGCGACCAACAACAGCTATGCAAATGTGGTGGGCGATTGCAATGCTGCAGGAGTATATGATGTGTATGCTGCCGCACTCGATTCCGTGGCTTTGGCCTTTCCAAATGTGCTACATGTTTTTGCGTCGGGCAATGATGGCACTATGACTTGTTCTCCGTATCCAACATCCTTCAAAACCGTTACTGGTGGCTATCAGACGGCGAAGAATGTATTGGTTGTCGGTAATATTAACAAGCTTGGCCTTATTAATGTTCAATCATCCAGAGGGCCAATTGTGGACGGTAGACTGAAACCCGAAATCGTGGCGATTGGCAGCAGTGTTTATTCCACAAAAGGCAATGACACCTACCTCAGTGCAAGTGGTACCAGTATGGCTTGCCCGCAGATTACCGGTACTACAGGTTTGTTGCAACAAAGGTTTAAACAAAAGCATGGCGGAGCTTATCCTTCTTCCGCTTTGCTGAAAGCATTATTGATGAATGGTGCTACGGACATGGGGAATCCGGGGCCGGATTTTACTTTCGGTTTCGGCGTTGCCGATGCAATTCGTTCTGTTGCTATGATTGATAGCAATTGGATTTATTCCGGAACTATTTCAAACGGTGGAAATCAGAACCCGCTAACCATTCAGGTGCCTCCGAATACAGGTCAATTGAAGGTGATGCTCTATTGGCACGACCTTCCTGCTAGCCCAAGTTCGGCTAAACAACTCATCAACGATTTGGACTTAAAAGTGATGGACCCAAATGCTGTCACTCATTTACCCTTAGTCCTGGATGCCGCACCCACAGCAGTTTCCGCTCCAGCGGTTGAAGGTTCGGATCATTTGAATAACGTGGAGCAAGTGGTTGTCAATTATCCACAAAGCGGAAGCTATTCTGTCAATGTTTCTGGTTTTTCTGTTCCTTCTGGCCCTCAGAATTACATGCTGGTGTATGATTTAGTGCCCAAAGTGATTTCAATAACAAGTCCCAATGATGGTGAGGCTTATGGCTCATCCGGTACCATTAATTGCTATTGGTCTGCACCGCCGGGAGCGGCTTCGTTTACTGCTGAGTTTTCTGCGGATAATGGCGCAAGTTGGTTAACCATTTCGAACACGATTCCTGCCGATGCCCGCACAACATACTGGAATATACCTGGAGTCATCAATAGCACCCAATGCCGATTCCGCGTTACAAGAAATGGTACGGGCGAAACATCTACGAGCGGCGCTTTCGTGATGGCCGACCAGCCCAAATTGCAATTGAGCGCGCTTCAATGTCCTGGTTACACATCCTTGCATTGGAGTCCAACGCTGCAAGCAAGTAGCTATGATGTACTTCAAAAAATTGGGTTTTTTCTTCAAAAAATTGCAAGCACTTCCGATACCAATTTCGTTGTTTCAGGCTTGAGTCAGGACAGTCTATATTACTTCTCAGTTCAGCCAATAGTGGCTGGCTTTCCCTCCTTTCGGAGTGTTGCTGTAAAGCGCCAACCAAACACTGGAAGTTGCGCTGGGAGCATCTCTGATGGTGATTTGGCTTTGACGGCGATCATGACACCGCACACAGGACGCCTTCAAACTTCTTCTGCATTAGGAAGCAACGAAACGCTTAGTTTAAGGGCCCAAAACTTGGACGACCAGGCGGCAGGAATTTACCAAATCGCTTACCAAATAAATGGGGGAGCTTGGACAACGCAAACGTTTTTTGGGATTGCTTCTTTGGCTAGCACAACAGTCAATTTTTCGGGCTTAAACCTCGTGGCGCCGGGCGACTATTTTATTCGTGCTGCTGTCACCAATCGTTGGAAAAGCGACCTCGTAAAAGCGAACGATACAATCAGTACTACAGTTCGGCAATTGAAGAATGACCCTGTAAATCTTGCCAGTGGATTTTTGGAAGATTTTGAGTCAATGCCTAGGCTGACGCTGATGGGTGATTCCATGGGCTTCAGCCCAAACCAACATTGGGATTATGAGCAAAGCGATGACACAGGAAGGCTTCGCAGCTTTATCGATAATGAAATAAATAT
>JBDTKK010000373.1:0-5149 GCA_039935335.1 Chitinophagaceae bacterium | reverse complement strand
CCCAAAAAGGGAGCGGAATACTCCCATTTTGGGTATAGGAGGCGCAAAAATTGATTTTGAGCTTTGCTGCGGGAACTACAAACAAACTCCCTTTTAGAAATCAAAGCCTTATGAAAAAGACAACCACCATCATCGTCCTCTCCGCCCTGTGCTGCTTCCTAGCTTGCACCAAGCAATCAGGCACTGTCAGCCCCAATGCTACTCCGGCAACTTCGGGCTTCAGCACCCACGCCCGCCTCTCCGGCACCAACTATTCCAAATCCATCTCCGTGGACACGGCCAACTACATGATTCAAAGCTACCTTACTGGTGTCGGCTATCCCAGCGCGGACACCAGCATTCGTGCCCTAAGCTTTGATGCCGATACCCTGCGCAGCTACCTCTCTAATCCCAGCATCACCACCATTAAGTTTATGATTGCCCACCAAAGCAGCTTTATCAATGCGGGTGGTTATGGCACGAAGCCTGGTTTAAACCCAGAAGCCATAATTTTGATTATTGTGGGGCTGAACGACAATAACCAGTATGTGCTGAACAGCCAGAGCGGCGTGTATGACCACATGGCACCATGCCCCTTACAATGTCCAGGAAATTCAAGTAGCCTTATTCAATAGCCATGAGTGTAAAATGGTATCTATACTTTTTTCTACTCTTATCAATTGCTGCAATTGCATTGCTAAAGTGGCAACATTTTTCAAAAGCTGAACGCCTAATAGGGAGGCTTATGATGCTAACACTTCTGGTTGAACCTACCGCATATTTTGCAAGCCAGCGGTGGCATAATAACATGCCAATTTACAATATTTTCAGTCCTATTGAGCTCTTCCTAGTTAGCCTCTATTTTAACTACGCCGTGACTTATTTGCGGCGTAGGAATTTAGGCATCATCATTGGCGGCGCAGGTATCGTTTTAAGCATACTTAACACCATTTTTCTTCAACCCATAGATACAATTAACTCCAACTTCCTGCTCTTTGAAAGTACGACCATCATCATCTATTGCCTGCTCGCATTGCACCAAATCTTATTGGATGAAGAACACTTGCCCTATCGCTATGCGCATTTTTGGATTACCCTCTGCTTCCTCCTTTTTTGGAGTGCCACCTTCACCGGTTGGGGCTTTTACGCCCTGCTGCTCCCCACCGACAAATCCATTATCTCGCTTTTTGATAAAATACTGACTACTGCTAACTTTATATTCTACTTGGGCATCGGCACAGTCCTTATGTTGCTTCTCAAGCATAAATTAATACCGACTTCTTGTGCCTAATTCTCCACTCCTGCCTTATTTCGTCTTCAGCACGTTGTTGATTTCGGGTTTTGCATTGACGGTCATCGTGTCTTTAGTCATTCAAAAACAGCGGCAGGTAAGAAACAGACTGGCCCGCCAGCAAATGGCTTTCGATTTCGACCAATCTTTGCTGAACACGCGCATAGAGGTGCGGGAGAATACCCTTTCCATGCTGGCAAGCGAACTGCACGATAATATCCTCCAATCTATGACCCTCTGCCAGATGGGCTTGAGTACGGCACTTAATACCGAACAGCCGGAGGAGAAAGCAGCCTTAATCAATGAAGCCAAGCAAACGCTCACTACGCTTATGCGCGATACCCGCATGTTGAGCCACAGTTTGGCCAGCGGCATGGTAGAAAATCGACCTTTGGAAGATGCTATTCAGGCCGAACTATCCAGAATCCAAGCCCTGACCAATATCCAATGTAATTTGGAATTGGACACGCTTGAGGAGCTGCCGCCAAACCAACGCCTGCTGTTGTTTAGGGCGGTGCAGGAAGCTCTCCAAAACACGCTGAAACATGCTAAAGCTACACGGATAGACATCCGCATCTATGACGAAAACCAACGCTACTTCCTTAGCATTGCCGACAACGGGAAAGGTTTTGACCCTTCCACGTTGAGCAATAATTCTTTGGGATTGATGAGCTTGAGGCAACGCGCAGCACTTTTAAATGGTAACTTGCACATTAAGTCGAGCCCCGGAGCCGGCACCATCATTTCACTAGAGCTCCCAATACCATTGACCAATGGAGAAAATTAAACTAGCACTTGCTGACGACCATACGCTACTTCGGAAGGCGATGGTGACGATGCTCAATTCCTATACGGATTTTCAAGTAATCGCGGATGCCGAAAACGGGAAAGAATTACTCGAAACATTACGATTCATAGAGCCTCCCGTAGATGTTTGTTTGCTAGATGTGAATATGCCCGAGATGAATGGCTACGAAACGCTGCTGGCGCTCCGAGAACGGTTTCCGGCAATACGGGTTCTTGTTGTTACTCAGCTTGATGATGAATATTTGGTAGTTAAAATGCTGAAAGCTGGAGCAAAGGGCTTTATCCTTAAATCCAGTGAGCCTGCGGAGCTACGGAAAGGCATTCTCCAAGTTTTTAAAGACGAATTTTTCGCCAACGGTCAGGTGACTAAGAGTCGAACTCATGAAATTGAGGACGACAAACCCATAAAGGAGAGAACATTTACAGACAAAGAGCAAGAACTACTAAAATGGTGTTGTTATGATATGGAATACAAGGAGATTGCAGAAAAGATGGGCATCACCAATTCTGCCATAATTTTCTATCGCAAACAGCTTTTTTTGAAATTAGGCGTTAATTCTAAAACGGCTCTTGCACTTTATGGCTTGAAATACGGGCTGGTATCTATTGACGAATTGGGCGATAGGGTAAAGAAGACGAGAAAGAAACTGTAAGAAAATATAGATTGCGGTTTGCGTACACAATCCTGGGCAATTTCTGTCATCGTCTAATCAATTTCCCAACGGCTAAAACTTTGGATGCGGACGATATTTTATAGTAATAAAAACCTGAGCTAAGTTGCTCTGTGCTTATACGGTGTCGCTCCCCCAAGTACATCACGCGACTTCTGAAGTGTTGTTTGTCTTTTGACTTGGTAAATTAAAACTTCCATTTCCCTTTAGGTTTAATAGTTTTTTCGGGCTTCTCCAAGCATGGCACGCGGCTTTTGTAGCGTTCCCGCCGTTGCACGGTCTCCCGACCTGCAACGAAAAAGACTATCAAGAATGATATCCTTGTATTTGGTAGGACGCGACAGGTGCTTCCATTCCAAAATGGTTGCTGTAAAGAAATGCGCTTCAGCTCATCTTGAATTCATCTGATTGTAGATAAGATCAAGTGGCCGAGAATTCATTGTCTCTGGGCTAAATATTGAATTGGTTGCATGTAGGGAGATTGTGCAGCGGCGAAATCTCATCAATTTCTTGGGTTAAAAAAGTACGGATTCGTTGCGCCTTCCACAAGCAGGCATACGTGCCATGCTTGCGGGCGCATCGTCTATATCGAATTCCTTTTTGTTTCTATCGGATATAGCTTGGCGGGTATGCGGACTAGGCGCAGGCAGGCTGCGCTATGAGTTGCGCGTCATGCTTGCGCCAGTGGTTGATATACATACATGCCTGACACATAAAATCCCGCAAACAACAATGCTTTGCGGGATTTTTACGTGTAAAGATTTTCACTTACTCCAGTACCACCTGCCGTTTTATAACCTCCCCATCCGCATCCAGCTTTAAGAAATAAATGCCTTTGGGCAACCCCTCCAGATTTACTTCTTTAAAAAATGAGACACCCACATTGGTATAGCTATGCTCATATACCCGGCGACCACTGGCATTTGCCACCGAAATATGCGCCACTTTTACCGCCGCTGCCGACTGAAACGATAGCTGAAAACGCCCCGATGAAGGATTGGGAAATACGCCTATGGATTGGAGGTTTTTGATACCGGCTACACCAGTTACCGCTACGTCAAAGCCCATATTTACCAAATTGATTTGTGACATACCTCTTATCGAATCTTTCATAGGCGTTATTATTCTGTAATCAGGATATGTTTGTTTGACAACATCTAGTGGAAACGTAGACATGACCGCTGTATCAAAATGCACTTGGACTACCAGATTTTGCTTGCCGGAATAGGAAAAATTAGCTACATTTAGTGGTATTTTAATCCATTCTCGATCTTTTATGCCTCCCGGAATGATAAAAAGTGGATATTTTGCGACAATTCCTTCATTGGGCATAATTATAAAGGTGTCCATCACCCTTACGGCACCGCCATGCGGGTATTTCGAGATTTCAGTTTGTTTCATGCTTACTCTATATCCGTAGTATTTGTATTCGCTATACCGATTAGTAATTCTCCCAGCTCTCACATACACTGACGTAATCATCCCACCTGGCATTGTAGGGAAGTCACTCGGATAATAGATAACCTCCATTTCTCCACCCACGTACAAGCTTCCATTGATGTTACCGTTCGGTGAAAAAGCATATTGCGGTGAATCCACCTGCGCGTAGCTATGCATGGAAGCCATGCACAGCAGCGCGAGTAGAAGTTTTTTTACAGTCTTCATACTTTTGTTTTCTTAGTTTTTGGTGAATTTAGAGGTTTTTGCTTTCTTATTTGCATCTTTTATCCAAAGTAGATAAGTTCCTGTAGCAAATGACTGCACATCAATGGTATGGCTATTGCCAACAATGCCCGATTTCAATTCCCGACCAGTAACGTCCGAGATGCGGTATTTGCTGCCTATAGCACCGTCCACATGTAGTTCTTTACTGGTAGGGTTAGGATAAATGCTTTGTCCAAAAGGATTCTTTATTGTTCCTGTTTGTAGCGTACTTCGGAAAGACATGACGTTAGGTGTACTTAGTTTATACATAACATCTGTGCCACTGTACCAAGCACTCCAAATATCAGCACCAGAATTAGAGGAATTGCTGATGGCAAAAGATTGTGCAGCGTCCCAAGTATAATCCACAGGTGCTGTACTCACTTCTAAAGCGTCCGGGCTAATAAGCGTACCTGAAATGACATCGATATTCCGTTCGTAGTAATTGCTGGTATGGCTCTGCCAAGGGAAGAAACCGACGGTGTATTGCTGATTGCCAATATTGCCACTAAAACTAGGGCCAACACCGGCAGCTACACAGGGTGCTTTGATGTCTTCAGTGAAAAATATTGGGGCGGAAATGTCGAGTTGCGTCGTGCCCATAGGATACGGACCACCGCCTGTGCAAGGATTTGGAGAAAAAGAAGGAGTAACAGGAATAGTTTGATTGTTGTAGCCCGCCGCATGCCAGACTGCT
>JBDTKK010000372.1:0-3903 GCA_039935335.1 Chitinophagaceae bacterium | reverse complement strand
CGTCATGCCGAATTTATTTCGGCATCTATCCTATTCTTTAGCTCAATAGAACCCGAAACAAGTTCGGGTTGACCGAGAAAGTGCTTAGCGCAAAATAGGTATTTAAACAGTATTATTTGGCTGAAGTACGGTTCGTTTATTCTCCCACAAGCAGGCTGGGCGCAGGGTTATGCGTCATGCTTGCGGAGCGGGGCGGGGAAATTGGTCGGAGAATGCTTTCTATGGGGCGTATTCGGGATATTTCGCTTAGCGGGAACGTGAAAAATCATTCACCAAGGTGCTTTCTAATCATTACTTCCACTTCATTCTTTGGCTGGTCAATTTTGAATTGGCTAAAAAACACAAATGCCCTATCATTACCAATTCCAGCAATGCGCATTTCGTTATTTTCAATAGTCAAAATGGCGTTGCAAGTGCCAGTCATTTCACTTGCATAAACTCCTCGCCAACAACTATCTTTGTCTACCTTACTGAATTCAACGAAAGGTAAACATACATTGAACATCATTTCCTCTCTTCCTGAAATAGGATTGAGTACTCTAAAAATACTCCCAAGATTTGCAGTAAACATAACAGTATCGCCTCTTTGAACAATGTTGGTATGAGAAAAGAAATAGTATGCGTCTATACTGTCAGGCGCACGATTCATATTCTGAACTGATTGAAAGCCATCACCCCAAACAGAATATTGCCTCTCAAGTGTATAAATGTCTTTTAGAAACTGGGGATTATTCCCATTCTTACACCAACTATGCGTTTGGCATAGAAATAAAACGAAAGCCATAAATAGTTTTTTCATTGCATGACTAATCGAAGTTTTACCCTTGTTGCTCTTCCCGCCATTGCCCGATCGCCACGCTGCAACCAACAAGAAGCCCCAAAGTACACCCACATTCTCAAACCACAAAACTCACCGTTCCACATCCCCTGCTGTGTGGCTCTCATAATAGTTTCTGCGCGCGAAAATACGTGAAAATTTATGTGGACGCGTGCGGACACGCGCCACCGCGAAAGGTAATCACTCGTCACTGCAATTGAGCTTCCCGTTTCGGGAACTTTGCCTACCTTTGATAAAATTCGAGAATTGAGAATTATTGCGAAGAAAATATTGAGGGACTTTTGGGAAACACACCCGGACACGGAACAACAATTGAAATCCTGGTTTCAAGAGACTGCCAAATCCAATTGGAAAACACCTGAGGACATTAAAAAAGAATACCTAAGTGCTAGCTTCTTAGCAGAAAACAGAGTGATCTTCAACATAAAAGGGAATCATTACAGGCTGATTGTCAGAATCAATTATGACTATGCGATGATTTGGATAAGATTCGTTGGAACGCACGCTGAATATGATAAAATGAGCTCTAAAACTATTTAATATGAACATCAAACCAATTAAGACGATTATAGATTATGAAGAGGCTTTAGCAAGACTTGAGCTCATCTTTGATGCCAAAAAAGGAACTGAAAAAGGCGATGAATTGGAATTGCTGGGTATGCTGGTTGACAATTATGAAAACGAAAAATTCCCGATTGACTTTCCCGATCCGGTTGAAGCGATCAAATTCCGGATGGAGCAGTTAGGTTATCGACAGTCAGACTTGGCCCGCGTTATCGGCCTCAAAAGCCACGCGAGTGAAATTTTGAACCGTAAAAGAAAACTATCCTTAGAAATGATAAGGCGTATTCATAAAAGCCTGAACATTCCAACCGAGGTTTTAATCCAAGCTTATTAATGGACTTGCCGCAGTTGCGCAACCTTCAAATAGAAACGACAAATTATGAATTTCAATTTTTCAGGCTTATAGAAGGCTTTGTACATCAAACCCTAAAAAGTCCATCATTATAAGCCGCACAAAACAGCTCATAATCCTTTTCTACGATTGCTGCTTTTTGCAAGGCTATATTAATCAGTTCGCGTTGCCATTCCGTATCAAAACCGAAAGCGATTAACTCATCTGCAATTGCTGATCCCTGCCGACCAGAACTCCTGAGTTGCGCGGACGCGGTGAGCATTCCCATATCATCAATAACCCCATAAACATCCTGATACCTATCTTTTATCAGGTTGAAATCAATACAGTCTTTAACCGGCTGCATTTCCTGTATCATGAAGGGCTCAGCTTTAAAAATGGAAGCGCTCAACAAAGAAGAGGCTACATTCTGCATCCGTTGACCGATGGCCACAATCCTAACTGCTTCAGTTTCCCAGACTGGCTGTGTTATTTTTACATAGGGCTGTAAGGAGGAGGCAACAGCTTGCTTCATATCGAGTAGGATATATTTACGTCCATTACTATTAGTATTCTTCAATAGAATTACGTAACGCTTTAATCCCACACTTCCCGTACCTGCTAAGCGAAAAGCTGCATCCACAACTTTATAATCCCGCAGGCCATCATTATTTTTTGCCAGCCATTGGCCAATAAAATCGGAAATATCTTGCTTTAAGTCCGGCGGCAGCTTAAAGTATTGCGGCAGGTCTAAATTGATCGATCGTAGTTTTTTTATCCGCAACGTACTGTTTTTTAGAACTTCTTTGTTCTTTCGTTCCGCAGCCTTCGTCAAAAAAGTGTACACAATACCTGTTGCCGTCTCAGGCTCCACGTAACAAGCTTTACCTAATTGCAGCGTCTTGGCATAGGAAGTCAAGAAAAGTTTCATCATACTCTTTGCTTCGTCGACCGGAATGTTCAAGCTTTTGAATGCGATGGAGATACTAGTCAGCAGGCGCAATAATTCCCAACAAGCGGATGCCAATAAGGCCTCGTCAAAATCATTCAGGTCGAAATAAACCTGCTTGTTGTTGCCGCGAAAACTGCCGAAGTTCTCAAGGTGAAGGTCGCCGCATATCCAGGTATTTGGCGAAGGAGGAATATCCGTGGTTACGAGATCCTGATAGAATAGGTGGCAAGTGCCTCTCAGGAATCGGAACATGTTCTCCGCCATGAAAGCGTATTTGTATTGCAGCATGTCCGGCAAGCGGTTGGTGTTAAATGCCTTCAGTGCAGCTACTAATAAAGCTTGCTCTATGATGGTAGTTTTTGGTGATTTCGTCATTGTATTCATCTGTATCAATTGAGTTGGGCGACAGTCCCAATCTTACTGCTATTTCATCCATTCCCTAGGCTTCGACCCGCAACAAACTATTCCAAATCTTTGACTGAGTTTAAATCTATCAGATTGCAATTTAGGCATAGTTGAGCTAAACGAGAGTTATTCCTAATCGCCAGAAAAATCACCAACACTGGATGTTTGGGCATAAAAAAGCCACCAATTAAGGTGGCTAAGTGCCCCAGACGGGAACACAATACTTGTATGAAAGCCTTTACTGGCAACGGTTTCAGTTTTACTGGGGACAATAGGGGGACAAAATATTTCAATACTGTAAAGCTTAAAACCACTTTTATCATAAGAAATGGTCAGCCAGAATCGAGGCTACAATGATATATTAAGTGGCTTAGATAATCGAGGCAGTAAACATCTAAAGGATTAAGAAATTGTGATTTCCTTATGATACAACTTTGAAAATGGAACTAAAACTTACGAGCTACAACTCAAGGTATTCTTGGGCTAATATCGCAAAGGGATTAGGCTACTCCAAGGATATGATTGCCGAAGGCTTAGGACATGAGTACGGTAATAAGGTTACGGGCATCTATCTGGATGATTATGGCAATGAGGTGATTGATGAAATGAATGCTGCGGTAATTAAGGCCGTTTTGAAATTAACGAATTAGACAGCCTTTACGGATTTCAATAAACTTATGTTTTTCTATTGCCGCCTCTAAAACCACAATCAACTACGACACATTGTCAGTTAGCCAATTCCGTAGCAAAAAGAAGGGCTGTCTATTTCTAGGCAGCCCTTTCTTGTTTTTCTGCTTTCAATTACAGGCTTTT
>JBDTKK010000371.1:0-9264 GCA_039935335.1 Chitinophagaceae bacterium | reverse complement strand
TTATTCGCTTTTAGACGGACAAATAAGTGACAGAAGTAAACGTGAAAAAATTGCGCAAAGCCTTGCCGGGATGGGCTTTTCAGAAATCATTACGAACTCCATTACCAACAGCAAATACTATCCTGACAACACAGAACTCGTACATATGCTCAATAGCTTGAGTTCTGAGCTGGATGTGATGCGCCCTTCAATGCTGGAAACGGGTTTGGAAGTAGTGTCATACAATCTTGCGCGGCGCAACAAAGACCTTTGTTTATTTGAGCATGGGAGCGTATATAAGACTGCGGATAGTAAGTATGAGCAGTCGGCAAAGCTGGCCATTTTCGCCTCTGGCGATGCGCAGAAATCAAGTCTTTCAGGCAAAGCAGTGAAGGCAAATGGGGCGTATCTGAAATCAGTGGTGGACAATCTTTTGGCGCTAGGCGGCATTGATAAAACGACGCAAGATTTTAGCGAAGGAATTGTCTCCATAAAATGGAAAAACAAGGTTTTGTGCAGCATCACAGAAGTGCCCGCGCAGAAGCTTTTAGCTTTCGATATTAAAGAACGCGTTTGGTATGCAGAGATAGACTGGGCGCTGTTTACAGAAGCAATGAGCCTTTCAAAATTGAAGTATTCTGAAGTACCGAAATACCCAATGGTGCAGCGCGATTTGGCCCTGGTTTTGGATAAAGCCATCACCTATGCGCAGCTCCAAAAAACGACCGATAAACTAAAATTGGGCGTGCTGAAATCTTATTCGCTTTTCGATATTTTTGAGAATGAGAAGTTGGGTGCGGATAAGAAGTCCATGGCAATGAGTTATTATTTCCAGCTCAATGACCGGACGCTGACGGATGTAGAAACGGAGGCCTTGATGGAGCAATTAAAAGCGGCTTATACCAAAGACTTTAATGCACAAATTCGGAATTAATGGAAACGCTCGACTTGCTCCAGGCGCGGCTTTCGGACTTGATAAAGAGCTATAAAGCTTTGCAACAGGATTTGAAGAAGCAGGAGAAGCTCGTTGCGAAATTTGAAAAGGAGAACTTGGATTTGAATAGAAAAATAGCAGCGGCAGAAGCGCAATTGCTGGCACACGAAGTGAATGCAGCAATTCCCGATAAAGAGATGAAAGCAAAAACCCGCCAGAAATTGGATAGCATCATTGCAGAAATTGACCAAATTTTAATAGGCATTCATGAATAGGGTAGTGGTTTTTATTGGACTTTCTCTATTGCTTTTGGCGGGTATCATTTCCTGCAAGAAGGACCAGCGCGACCCTTGCCTACAGCCAACTACAACGGTGCTTGTTGCACATTGCGTCCGTCATTTTGATACGAGCGCGACGTTAATTGACACGGCGCTGCCCAATCCTGTTATGCATCCTATCACCAATCAACCCAAGCAATATTATTATGGCGGTGTACCGCGCTTGATTCAACTGAGTTTTTCCTTATCCAATGTGTCGGACACCAGCCGCTGGGTGCTACAGCCCGATTCTGCGGTGGCCATTCAAGACACCCTTTCTTTTTATTACCAAAGGCAATTGCATTTCTTGTCGAATGCTTGCGGCTACACCTATTTCTACCATTTAGACAGTGTGGCATCAACCCGCAATGCTATCGATTCCATTCGTTTGGAGGCTGCAGATATCACTAATGATGCGAACGTGGAAAATCTAAAACTTATTTTTAAGAAGCCATGATAATTCGCAGCAAAATTTGCTTTTCTCTGTTCAAAGGAAATTGGCTGAAAGGCTTTGCTATAAAGGCTTTCGGCTCAATGATGCTTTTATGCTTACCCGGGATAATGAAGGCGCAATCGGATTCCACTTCAACAAAAAAGAAAGTAGAAGTGCAATATTTTGGTCATCAACTTAGATTCAGTTTCGACCTTAGTCGGCCAGTATTAAATCAAATCCAAAGCACAGAAAAGAGCTACGAAGCTGCGGTCGATTATTACTACAAAAATGAGCTTTACTTCGTGGCGGAAGCGGGCGTAGGTTCCGCGAATTATGATTATTCCAACCTAAGCTATAAGACTAACAGTAGCTTTTTTCGTTTGGGTTTTGATAAGACTCTATTGAAGCGAGATGGTGCCAAAGATTGGGATATGGTATTCATGGGTATGCGCTATGGTCTTGCTTCTATTCAGCGACAGGAGGCGCAATATGCCATTGTAGATTCGGTTTGGGGTTCCTCGGTAGGTATCGTTCCGGCAAAGAATTTTCTGGCTCATTGGATAGAAATTACCGGTGGTGTAAAGGTCGAAGTCTATAAAAAACTGATGGTAGGTTGGAATGTACGTGCACGCTTTTTGGTAAATGGGCGCAGCTTTCAAGACCTTTCTCCGGTGTATATCGCGGGCTTTGGTCGCGGTGATAAGACTACTGTTTTTGATTTCAATTTCTATGTAGCCTATGCCCTTCGCTGGGGTAACAAAGCACATGAAAAAAGCCACCAATAGCGGTGGTTTTCCCTTATTTTGTTTTCTGATTATTTGTTGAACATGACCATCAAATCTGAAAGGTCAGTTTTGCCGTCGCCGTTCTTATCGAGGCCAAACTTTGTGCCCAAAGAGCTGATTGTGTCCATCATGCCGCCGCCAGCTTGTTGAGGTTGACCGGGAGTAATACTGGCAGTAGCAGGAACAGCAGCACCACCGCCCATCAATGAGCCAAGGATGTTTGTAATACTGAAGCCAGAATCTGGTGCGGCGTTTTGCGAATGATTCATCAACTTTCCCAATACACTCGGGATAAGCGACATTGCTAGAGCCTTTGCAGCTCCGCTATCCAAGCCAAATTTTTCCATAAGATTACCTGAAAACTGGTTGGCTACTTGTTGCACAGCAGGGTGGTTGTTGTCGCCACTTTGCACACCTTCAAACAAGCTTTTTAAAGCACCTGGCCCGCCAGATTGTAGTATGTTTTGTAAGCCACCGAAAATGGAAGTGGAGGCTTCTTGCATCACTGCGTCGTTGTGCTCGTTGGGCACTGCAGGATTTTCTACTACTGATTGCTGACCTGCCTGTTTTACGAGGTTCATTAATTCTTCGAACATGGTGTGTTATTTCTTGAGTAGATGATTTGAATAATTAAGCAGTTTGCGCTACAGCTTCTTTAGGAATACGCAATACTTGGCCGGGATAAATTTCGTCCGCATCTTTAATCATTGGCTGGTTGGCATCAACGATTTTAGGGTAGGCTGCACCATTGCCATAATATTTAGTAGCTATTGCCCAAAGAGTATCGCCTGCTTGGATTTCGTAAGTGTCAGAGTCCGGCTCTGTTGTAGCTTCAGGAGCAGCAATTGTCAATTGATTGTTCACATTAGTGATGCCCATCACGTTGCCGGCCATCAAAGCTATTTTCTCTGAATCGGCCTTGGTGGCTGCTTCGCCAGTTATCGTGATGTCGCCCGGAGCATTCAGCTTCACGTCAAGATTAGCAATGTTGATACCTAAACTTGCGACGTGTGCTTTAATAGCATCCAGTTGCGTTTGGTCGAGCTGTTGCACTGGTTGTCCAGCTTCAGCATCTTTGTGCCCGCCAAAAATTTTCTTGCCCGCGTTGGCAAGGAAGGAGAATAATCCCATGGTTTGTGTTTGTTGGTTTTATTTAATAATGGTTAAATGTAAGTCTGGTCACTTACAATTCTTGAACCAAACTATTACCTTTTTGGAGCAAAATAGAAATTTCTTTTTCCCTTTTCTTTATTTGTAGGCGAATGGGTGAGAAAACCCACTTGTTCCTAAGTCGATTTAGTCGGTCTTTTGGCGGTAAAAAGAGTAGCCTTTTTAACCAATTCAGCACTACCATATGCCGAAAGGTGTTAGATAGTTTTATAAAATAAATGACCGTCCCTTGGTCGCCGCCATCTAAAATTTGTTCCAATTCACGCGGGTCTGTGAAGGACGAGATACACAAAACCGTTCCCTGTTTTATATCAAAATAGCTGTCCAAGGTTTTGTCTTTGTGCCAAGTGCTTGCGCTAATAATTTTTGCAACCCGCGCTCCGCCTTCACCCTCTTCCGCTATAGGCACCGTCTGATCCGGGATGTAGCGCATTTCAAACTCTTTTGCTGCAAGCGTATCATACACCGTCCAGACATTATTCTTGAAATAGTTCAGCATTTCCTTGCCAAAATCTCCATTGATTCCAGCCTTAGAGAAATCTGCGTAGAATGATGCGTAGAAATAAAGGTGCGAGGCGTAAGGCTCAAATCTTTCCGGAATACGCACCACAAGCTCGCGGTTCTTGGCATACACTTTCCAAACGATTCGACGTACATCATCACCGGATTCGAAGTCTTTATAGCTCAGATGTTCTCCTTCCACACGCCGCATTTGATCGATTCTGATATCAGTTGTTTCTGTTTTGCGCGGTGCTACTTCCTGCTCATTTCTTTTTGTAAAAACAGGTGCTTGATGAAAATGCCCCCGCGCATCTTCGGGCACAGCCAAGGAAAAGAGCCGCAGCATGTCTTCAAAAAAGACAAAGCCACCGCGAATCTGATATTCCTTGATGTCGGGTAGCCGCAACCTGCTTTTTCCCCTAATAGCAGTTCGCCAAAAGCTTCCTTTTTTATGTTGATTGCTTAGCAGTGGAAACTTATCCGTTATCTGGTAATCATCATAGTACAAACGGCCTTTCACAAAACCAAGTATCGGCCTGAAAGCGCCTTCCAGTACAGCATTCAGAAAGACACGATTGTTTTTTCCGGTATTAGATTCCAGGCTGAATTCGAGCTGTAATCCGGCAGTCTTTTTCTTCTTAAGCCAGAGATAATACAGCCAAGCAATCAGTGTACTCAGCACCGACAAACACACAAACGCGACCACCATCCATAAGGCGATTTTAGCCATCAGCAAAATGAAAGGTTGGGAATTGTTGTAGCCTATTATATCGTCTGTTTTCTTCGGATCTACTGGCGGGGTATAAAGGAATTTCCGTACCAATAAAATGATTAGTGCGAAGAGCAGGGTATTAATTGTAAAGGGCAGAAACTGGGCGTAGTAGCGCAGCTTTCGTCGTATGGTTTTCCACATGGCAGCGCGAAAGATAGTAAGCTCCCGTTGTTGTTTTTAGTTAAAAAATGGAAAGAATTTCCACAGACTTTCTATTCGAAGTTTTCAGGGAAATGTAACACTTTTCATCGCTATAAACTTGGTGTACCTAACTGCTTTTAATGCCTTAAGAATTAAGATTCCAAAACAGCCGAAACCCGCTCCAGCAGCACTTTATGCAACGCTAGGACTTGCGGTAGAACGGCTTGTTCTTCATCATTTACAATTACAAAGTCGCAGCGGCTCATCTTCTCGGCATCATCCATTTGTTGGCTCATTCTGGCCCGCACTTCTTCCTCGCTCATCCCTGTTCTTGCCATAGATCGAGAAAGCCTTAACGCAAGCGGCGATGAAATGCCAATCATCAAATCAATGTCTTTGTAGGTGCCACTTTCAAAAAAGATTGCCGCTTCTTTTAGGGCGTAGAGCGAAGTTTGTTTTTCAAACCATTGCTTGGAAGCCGCTACAGTAGCAGGATGCACCAAATCATTCAAAGTTTGTAACGCTTCCTTATCGCCAAAGATTTTCTTGCTCAAAGCCGCGCGATTCAGCTTGCCATCAGGATAGACTTCTGGTCCGAATTTTTGAATAATAGCCGCACGTAGCCCCAAGTCTTCATTCATCAAAGTCTTAGCCGCATCATCTGCATAAAAAACAGGAATGCCAAGGACTTCGAAAATCTTACACACACTTGTCTTGCCACTACCAATACCACCCGTAATTCCAACTTTAAGTGAGGACATAATAACACCGTTCATGCGCCGAAAATTCGGCAGCCACCAAAATTAAGATTTGGAAACTGGAGCTTAGGCAGGCTGCGCAGCCAACACCTCGGTATTGCTTCGCTTGCGCTGTGCCATAGTCATTTCCATAGAGACCGCCGAACGCTCCATAGTAATGAACACGCCACGGGAAATCTCCAATTGCAAAGTGCCATCATCATTCACGCGGTTGATACGGCCATGAATGCCCGAGCTTGTCACCACTTGCTCATTGGCACTAATGCTTGCGCTAAATGCTTTTTGCTCTTTCGCGCGTTTTTGTTGCGGGCGAATCATGAAGAAGTACATCACGCCAATCATACCCACCATCAATAATACGCTCATCATGGGGCTGCCACCTGAAGCTTGCAAAAGTTGAATCATCATATTCTGGTTGTTTTAAAAGTTGCCGGAAGGTTTTGTTTTTAGAATCCGGTAATGTTGTTTAGTTATTCTTTGGTTTTATGTCTGCCGTTATAGTAAGCACTTGCACTGCAGGGAAAGCATTGGTACTCACCACTATGGATTTAAGAATGTGGCCCCATTTCCCTTCACTGGAGAATGTGACTTTCAGAATGCCACTCTTTCCAGGTGCAATCGGTTCACGCGAAAAATCCGGAACAGTACAGCCACAGCTTGTGCTTGCACCGGAAATAATCAAAGGGCTTTTGCCTTGATTGCTGAAAGTGAATTCGTGCACCGCTGTCTCGCCTTCCCCCATCCAGCCAAAGTTGTAGCTGGTGTCTGCAAAATGCAGCTTTGGAACTTCTTTCACCGCGTCGGAATCAATTCCGTTTGCAGTGCGCGGATCGGTAATGATATTCGCGGAGAGCTGCCCTGGAGGCACATCTTTCGTCGGGCCGCTTTTACAAGAAAGCAGGCTAATCATCAAACCGAAAAGCAAAAACAGAGGTTTCATCAGGCCGCGAAATTACGACTTCAACCCGCGCTCTTGCTTACGGATTTTGCCTTCATTACTTAATTCTTTTAAAAGATTATCGAGCACGCCGTTTACAAATTGCCCACTTTGGGGCGTACTGTATAGTTTTGCTAAGTCGATATATTCGTTGATGGTCACCTTTGTAGGAATAGTGGGGAAATAGAGCAGCTCACACACGCCCATACGCAGGAGGATTAAGTCTATCAAAGCCACGCGCTCGGCTTCCCAATTTTGCAGTTTGGGCTTAATCATTTCCATCACCACAACTTCTTTTTCCAGTACCGTTTCCAGCAATTCCTGTGCGTAGTGCTGCTTTTCGCCAGAGATGAGACTAAGGAAATTCACCTTCGCGAGATTCTTGAAGAAATTGTCCATCAGCATCGTGAGCATCGGTGCATCGTCTTCCCAGCCCGCCAGTTCATCGGCAAGGTGCTCGATAAATGCTTCATTAATCTTCAAGACGCCTTCCCAAATGAAGCGGAACATAATAAGGTCGCTTTTGGCTTCGCGGTGAGGCGCAGCGATGTATTGCTGATATTCCGGGGTTTTTACCAATTGCTGGTAAAGCTTCTTTACCCAGCCTTTGTCGATATTCTGCTCTAAGTGTGCTTCCATTACTTTTTCCGTGAAGGTATCATTGCCCACTACTTGCCACACCGATTGGTTACCAGCAATCTTGATGTTCACCGCAAGATCTTCCTCGGTAGGAAGGTATTTTGCAGCACGGTGTCGAGCATCATATTCTGCGTATTGGGCTACAGAAGTGGTGTATAAAATCAGCGTTGTAAAAAGCTCCAGCGATTGCTCCAGCTTCTGGTTCAACATCAATTTCCCCTGCTTCGCGAGGCTTTTGTTGAAATCTTCAGCATTGGCCGAATGAAGGGAATACAAGGTTTGCATCACCTTGACGCGGATATTTCTGCGACTAATCATTGATTAAAAGAGCTCTTGTAAAATGGGCGGCAAAAGTACGAGTTTTGACCTTGGGAATTCGAAATAAAGTATTGTTTTTAGGCTTCCCGGTAGGAATAACTTGAAAAGATTAAACCAGTAGCTTTTCACGCTAAGAATCGTTCTTCATTCAGGGAATTGGTGGCCACAATTGTTGCAATAACGGGCATTCCAGTCGTTGGCTTTGTCGCATCGCAAACATTTATTCTTTTGATTTGATTTTGTCATTTCTACAGTAATAATGCCCGTGGGTACAGCAATAATCGCATAACCCGTAATCATGGCCACAGAAGAAATGATTTTCCCAATTGCAGTTTGTGGCACCATATCGCCATAGCCTACAGTGGTGATAGTAACAATCGCCCAATAAATGCCTTGCGGGATACTTGTATAACCCTTTTCTCCGCCTTCTGCCACGTACATAATGGTACCCATAATTATCACGATGGCGAAAACAGCCATAAGGAAGACGCTTAGCTTATGCATGCTGGATTTGAGTGCTTTGATTAGGAAAATCGATTCAGAATTGAAGCGCCCGAGCTTCAGAATTCGAAAAACCCTAAGCAATCTGAAGATCCGGATGATAATGAAATAATGGTAGCTGAAGAAGAATAGGCTGGCATAAGTAGGGATGATGGAGAGGAAATCAACTAATCCCCAAAAGCTGAAAATATACTTCAATGGCTTCGGACTGATCCAAATTCGTGTAACGTATTCAATCGTGAAAAGTATGGTCATCACCCATTCAACACTATGAAAAAGGAGTGCGTGCTTGTTGCCAATTTCTGGTACACTTTCTATGATTACAGCCAGGGCACTCAGCAAAATCAACCAAAGCAAGACGATGTCAAATTGCCGCCCCGGCTTGGTGTCTGTTCTGAAAACTATTCTATATAGCTGTGACTTAGTCATGATATACTGCGATGCAGGGTTTCTGTATAAAAATCGTGTTGATTTCTGCTCTGGTATATTCTTAGGAAAAGTTCAAAATTTACTGAAGCAAAATGGGACAAAAATAAGAGCAGTACTTGACTTGAGTTTTAAGCCTTCAATGTTTGCTGTCATAAAAAAGCCGCATCCTAAGATGCAGCTTTTGTAAAATTTTATTCTTCGGACAAGGCTGCTTGAACGTTTTTTCAGCCTTCTTCTTTTTATTGCGACCACAAGAGTACGCCCTTTAAAGTTTTGCGTTTTTAGGGCGACCGCAAGGGTAAGACCCTATACCTTTTACCTTTTGATTTTTACTATCCCTCTTCATCTTTTGGCTCTAAAATAGTGCTATTCACTGGAGGGATACTTTCATTCGGCGTTTCATTTTCGCCAAAAGGACGCTGACCAATGAGGCGCTCAAGGTCGTCTTTAAACAAGACTTCTTTCTTTAGAAGCTCGTTGGCAAGAGAATGCAGGGCTTCCAGGTGTTTTGACAACAATTCCTTGGTACGAATGTATTGGGTCAAGATCAATCCACGAACTTCTTCGTCGATGATGCGTGCAGTTTCGTCGCTGTAAGGCTTGGTCATGGTGTAGCCATCTTCATTTGCATTGTGGTAAGAAATGTTGCC
>JBDTKK010000370.1:0-21687 GCA_039935335.1 Chitinophagaceae bacterium | reverse complement strand
GAGGTTTAGAAAGGGGGATAAGTTTTTTATTTAAGGATAAGAGTAGTGACGGATTTTTTAACTGATAAAACTATGCAGTATGGGAATATTCAAACGCTTTTTCACCGCATCAACGGTAATCTTTCTTCTTTCTCTTTCTTCTGCAAAAGCACAGGATGCTGGAGAAACCATCTTTATCCAATCCTGTAGTCCCTGCCATACTATTGGAAAAGGGAAATTGGTTGGGCCCGATCTTGAGAATGTTCAAGAACGGCATACAAAAGAGTGGATTAAGAGTTTTATAGTATCCTCGCAAGCAGTAATCCAGTCGGGTGACAAATATGCAGATTCGCTTTTTAAGGCATTCAATCAAACGGCAATGCCGCCTCATCCCAATTTCACGGATGAGCAGTTGACGCAACTAATTTCCTATATTTCAGGACAAGGCACTGCACCAGTAGCTTCTGCATCAGATGCCGCTGCATCAGATGCCTCTGCACCGATAGCTACAGCAAGTGTTCCAGTTCTACCTGGTGACAGCAGACGAGGGCAAGATTTATTTGATGGAAAGGTTAGATTTACTAATCGGGGTGCTGCCTGCAATTCTTGCCATAACGTGGAGAAAAGTGAATATATAAGCGGAGGAGCATTAGGCAAAGACTTGACCCATGCCATTACGAGATTGTCGGCTTCGGGTGTCACAGGAATTGTTTCAGGATTACCGTTTCCACAAATGAAAGAAACTTACAGTGCAAGACCCGTAACCAATCAGGAAATAGCAGATGTCGTAGCTTTTTTGACTGAGGTAGATCAAGCAGCTCCTCCTGACAAGGCTTCAAGCCAGGCTACAATTTATTTACTTGCTGGAGGGAGTGTAGGAATCTTTCTTTTATTGGTACTTTTTGCCTTATTCTGGATAAAGAGAAAGGATGGAAGCGTGAATTTGGGTTTGTTCAATAGACAAATCAAATCAGCATAAAACAAAATGAACTATCAGATATACTAAAATCATTCAGCACCTTTTTAAACGTTTTCCTTACATTAAAAATCAATAATCATGAGTTGGATAGAAGATATTATTTCGCCAAAAACCAGGAAATGGGAAGAGTTTTATCGGAATCGCTTTCAGCATGACCGCATCGTGCGAAGTACACATGGCGTGAATTGCACTGGTGGATGCTCCTGGCAAATTCATGTAAAAGAAGGAATTGTTGTGTTTGAAACGCAGCAATTAGATTACCCATTACTTGACAGCAAACTGCCTCCCTATGAGCCTCGTGGTTGCCAGCGTGGAATCTCCTATTCATGGTATTTGTATAGCCCATTGAGGATAAAATATCCTCTTATCAGAGGGTCGCTCATTGATTTATATAGAGAGGAAAAGGAAAAGGCTGGTGGCAATCCGCTTAAAGCATGGGAAAACCTCCAGAATGATAAAGAAAGTCGGGCGCGATATCAAAATTCAAGAGGTAAGGGGGGCTTTAGAAGAGCCTCTTGGGATGAAGCATTGGAGATTATGGCTGTCGCAAATATCTATACAGCGAAAAAGTATGGTCCAGACCGAGTAATTGGCTTCTCGCCTATCCCAGCAATGTCTATGATAAGCTATGCCTCAGGTGCAAGATTTCTCCAGCTTTTTGGCGGTGTCAACCTCAGTTTTTATGATTGGTATTGCGATTTGCCTCCGGCTTTCCCAGAGATATGGGGCGAGCAAACTGATGTATGCGAAAGCGCCGATTGGTATAACGCAAAGTTTATTGCCGACATGGGTACCAATTTGAACATGACGAGAACACCCGATACTCATTTCTTTGCAGAATCTCGTCATAATGGAACAAAGGCCGTTGTATTCTCCCCAGATTTTAGTCAAATCTGCAAATATGCCGACCAATGGATTCCGCTTCACGCTGGGAGCGATGGAGCATTTTGGATGGCCGTTTCCCATATTATCCTTAAAGAATACCATTATGAAAGACAAACACCCTATTTCCTGGATTATGTAAAGCGATACACTGACAGCCCAATGTTGGTGCATCTGGATAAAGTTGACAATGAATATGTGCCAGGCCGTATGGTTCGTGCCAATGAACTTTCACAATGGAAGGATATTGAAAACGGAGATTGGAAGTTTCTATCCCTTGATGAAGATAGTGGTGATTTTGTGGTTCCAAAAGGTACTATGGGCTATCGCTGGGATAAAGATGGGGGTAAGTGGAACATGAAATACGAATGTGGGGAAACAGATAAAAGCTTTGATCCAGTACTTACTTTATTGAACAAGAAGGACGAAGAGCTTAAGGTGGCCTTCACAGAGTTTGGTCTGGCTAAAAAAGCATTGCGCGGCGTTCCGGTAAAATGGATAGACACGGTAAATGGTAAAATGCCCGTCACTACGGTTTATGATTTAATCATGGCTCAATATGGAGTGGGCAGAGGTCTCGGTGGCGATTATCCAAGTGATTATACTGATCCTGACAGTGCCTACACACCTGCATGGCAAGAAGTTTTTACGGGTATTGATTCAAAAACATTGTTTCAGTTTGCCCGCGAATGGGCAGATACCGCCATTGCCACCGAAGGGAAATGTATGATTTTAGTGGGAGCAGGTGTCAATCACTGGTATCATCAAAACCTGACTTATCGTGCCGGTGCCATGGCCTTGATGTTGAGTGGTTGCGTGGGCAAAAATGGAGGCGGTTTGAACCACTATGTAGGTCAGGAAAAACTGGCTCCAGTAGATTCCTGGTCTTCCATCACTTTTGCAAAGGATTGGGTACCAGTATCTAGGTTGCAACAAGCACCAATTTGGCATTACATTAATACTTGTCAGTATAGGTATGATGGGCATTATTCCAAATACAATACGGTAAAGGAAAATAAATGGACAGATAAGCATGTTGCCGATACCATTTTTACTTCAGTAAGAAACGGTTGGATGCCCTTTTATCCACAGTTTAATGAGAATACGCTGGAACTTTGTAAGCAAGCAATCGCCAATGGTGCCACAGATGATGAAGGCATAAAACAATACGTGCTTGAAAAATTGAAATCCAAGGAGCTAAAGTATTCTGTTAGCGATCCGGAAGCAGAGGAGAATTTTCCACGTGTATGGTATATTTGGCGTGGAAATGCCTTGCTTGCTAGTATGAAAGGCCATGAATATGCCCTAAAGCATTATCTTGGTACTCATAACAACCTGATAGCCACTGATGCAGAGGAACAACCTGAAGAAATAAAATGGCATGATGTAGCTCCAGTTGGGAAATTGGATTTGGTGGTGGATCTCAACTTCCGAATGGATTCTTCCGCACTGTATTCCGATATTGTGCTTCCCGCAGCTTCCTGGTACGAAAAGGCAGATTTGAACACCACTGATTTGCATTCCTTCATTCATCCGCTGGGACAAGCAGTTGCTCCAGTTTGGGAATCCAAAACCGACTGGGATATCTTTAAACACCTTGCCAAAGCAACCAGTGAAATGGCCAAACGATATTTTCCTGAAGTACAAAAGGACATTGTAGCCACGCCGCTAACTCATGACACTCCAGATGAGATTACGCAGCCTACTATAAAGGATTGGTACAATGGCGAATGCGAAGCCGTCCTTGGGAAATCCATGCACAAACTAACTGTTGTGGAAAGGGATTATACGCAAATATACGAGAAATTTATTACATTGGGTGAAGGTATTCGCGATAAAGGCTTAGGCGCACATGGCAACCACTATGAATGTAAGGAAGAATTTGATGAGATGTGTACTTCCAATCATTTCCACAATCGGAAATATCAAGGGAAAATCCTACCATCTATTCAAGAAGATGAATGGGTAATTAATGCAATACTCCATCTTTCTACGCTGACAAATGGGAAATTGACAGAAAAGGCCTACAAATTCATGGAGCAGAAAACTGGGCTTCAGCTTGCGGATCTTTCTGAAGGCAGTAAAGATGTAAAAATCCGGTATGCCGATTTGCTTGCCCAACCGCGTCGTTATAATACTTCTCCTGTTTGGTCTGGCTTGATGAATGACGGAAGGGCTTATGCGGCTTATACCTATAATGTTGAACGGCTCGTACCTTGGAGAACACTCACTGGTCGCCAACACTTTTATTTGGATCAAGAACTGTATATCGCCTATGGCGAGCATCTACCTACGTTTAAACCTGCGCCTAATCCGGAGGTGTATGGTGATCTTCGGGAGACTTGGAAAAAAGGGAAAGCAATGGCACTCAACTATATTACGCCTCATGGGAAATGGCATATTCATTCTACGTATATGGAGAACCTCAGGATGCTGACACTTTCACGCGGCTGCGAACCTTGCTGGCTGAGTGAAGTAGATGCTGAGACTTTAGGAATTAAAGACAATGATTGGGTAGAAGTGCATAATGACCATGGGGTATATGTCACCCGAGCTTGCGTAAGCTCAAGAATACCTCCGGGAATGTGCATTGTTTATCACGTGCCGGAAAGGACGGTGGGCATTCCGAAATCTCAGTTGAGAGGGAATAAACGAGGCGGTGGGCACAACAGTGTTACGCGGATACACTTGAAACCAAATTATCTCAATGGAGGTTATGGCCAATTCTCCTACCATTTTAACTATTGGGGACCAGTAGCTCCGCAACGCGACACCCACGTAATTGTGAAGAAAATGGAAAAGCTGGTGTGGTAATAAAGTAAACAACTCAACTCTAACAACATTAAAATTACTGGAATGGACGTTCGCTCACAAATTGCAATGGTATTTCACTTGGATAAATGTATCGGGTGTCATACCTGTTCTATTGCTTGCAAAAACATTTGGACTGACCGCAAAGGTGCTGAGTACATGTGGTGGAATAATGTGGAGACAAAACCTGGAACTGGATACCCCACTAAATGGGAAGATCAGAATATTTACAAAGGCGGTTGGGAGAAAACGGACGGAACTGTAAGACTGAAAGGTGCTGGCAAAAGGAGAGGTCTTACCAATATATTTTATAATCCAAATCTACCTGTGATTGACGATTATTATGAACCTTTCACTTACAAATACTTAGATCTGATAGAATCGCCGGAACTGGATGATCAGCCCACCGCACGCCCTGTTTCACTCATTACAGGAAAACCAATTGACATAAAGATGGGGCCGAATTGGGATGATGACTTAAGTGGAACACCTGATTTTGCACGGAATGATCCGAATCTTGAGAAGATTTCCCCAGAAGAACAGGAGGTAATGTTTCAACTGGAAAAAATGGCAATGTTCTATCTTCCAAGGATTTGTAATCACTGCTTAAACCCTGCCTGTGTAGCCTCTTGCCCTTCTGGCGCTATTTACAAACGAGGGGAAGATGGCATAGTCCTCATCAACCAGGAAGTATGCCGCGCATGGAGGATGTGCGTTACCGCATGTCCTTACAAAAAATCATACTATAACTGGTACACCGGAAAGTCAGAAAAATGTATCCTTTGTTATCCTCGTATTGAGGCAGGTCTTGCTCCTGCATGTATGCATTCCTGCGTAGGAAGGATAAGATATTTGGGCGTATTGTTGTACGATGCGGAGAAAATTGCATCTGCTGTTCATGGTGAAGATAAAGACCTTATCAATAATCAGTTAGACCTGATTCTTGATCCATTTGATGAGAAAGTGATAGCGGCAGCAAAACTTAATGGGATTGCCGATTCAACCCTACACGCAGCAAGATTTTCACCCGTATATAAGTTTGTAAAAGAATGGGGATTGGCGTTGCCGCTTCACCCAGAATTCCGCACATTGCCAATGTTGTTCTATGTGCCACCGCTGCTACCCGTAATGGCTTCCGTAAAAAAGGTGGACAATACCGCTCAAGCAGATAAAATGGATCCTATTGCAAAAAAATGGGACGACAAATGGTTATATGATACCAGCACCGAAGAGCTCTGGGGAACTTTGGATCAAATCAGGTTTCCGTTGAAGTATGTTGCCAGCCTGTTTAGTGCAGGTGACGTGGAACTTATAAAGGATAAATGGAAGAAATTGATGGCAGTGCGTATTCATCGGAGAAGGGTTACGGTAGGTGATGTAAGTGACGAAAAGGCAGACGCCACTTTAGCGGATGCTGGATTGACTGCGGAAACAGCGGATGCTATTTATAACCTGACTTCACTGCCAAAATTTGAAGAACGATTTGTAATCCCGGCAGCTCACAGGGAGCAGGCCATTGAAATGATGGATTTCACGGGAGACGAAAAGGGCGCAACAGGCTTCGGGATTAAGAACGAAGTAAAGAGAGGCATATAAATAAACAAGCATTTTATCTCTAAGAGAATAAAGCAAATACTATGGAACAGGTGACAGAATCAAATGAAAAGAAGGGGAATGCGCTCAGGCCGCTCGTAATGAATTATGAGCTGCTTGCCGACTTGTTTTACTACCCAGAAAGCAAATCCGACCTTCTAAAAACCAAAGAAGTGTACAAATACTTGTGCAAGGCTCTTCCAGAAGCAGCCGAAGCCATGCAAGCCTATGTAGATTATACAGAGTTGGCTTCAATTTCGGAAATACAAGAACTCTTTCTTCGCTCCTTTGACTTACAAGCTATCACCACTTTAGATATTGGCTTCGTTTTATTTGGTGAGGATTACAAGCGGGGAAAATTATTGGTACACTTAAATCAAGAACATAGAGAGGTAAATAACGATTGCCACAATGAGCTTTCCGACCATTTACCGAACATCCTTAATCTCTTACCTAAGATGAAGGACGAAAGTATCAGGAACGATATCGCAACTATGTTGTTGATGCCAGCTATTGAAAAGATGATTAAGGAATTTTCTACGGAGAAAATTGAGAAAAAGGACGAGGTTTATAAGAAGCATCAGAAGGTTTTATTGGATTACTCAACCAGATACAGAACAGTGTATCAGACCTTACTTCAAGCAGCATTCATTGCCTTGAAGAAGGATTTTGATTACGAATCTGAACATTATGAAGAGATGGTAGCGAATGCAGGAACTTCTGACGAAACGTCGGCTTGTCATTCTTGTGGTTCAAACATGCCAACGGGAACTGAAAAGGACTTTGTACAAAACATTGAAACAGAGATGCTCACTGAAAAGCAATAAGTAAAAACTAAATCGCGAAACCTTAAAAACAAACGCCATGGAACTTTTAGATAATTTCCTTTTGATTGCACTTCCGTATGTCGTGCTGATTATTTTCCTCGTTGGAACCATCTATAGGTATAAATATAGGAAATTCCAGGTGTCATCGCTTTCCTCTCAATTTCTTGAAGGTAAAAAGCTATTTTGGGGTTCTGTACCTTTTCATTGGGGCATACTTTTTATATTTTGCGGTCATCTTATTGCGTTTTCTATTCCAAGGGGGGTGTTGGCTTGGAATAGCCAACCAGCGCGGCTGCTCACACTTGAAATTACGGCATTTATATTCGGTATCAGTATGCTCGTCGGGCTTATTAATCTTTTTATCCGGAGATATACCGAGCCTCGCTTGCGCCCTGTTACTAATAAGATGGATCTGGTGATTTATGTTTTACTTATCTTTCAAACCTTTATGGGCTTGTGGATTGCTTATAATTTCCGTTGGGGCTCATCCTGGTTTTCGACCTTATTAACACCTTACTTGTATTCTATTTTTACCTTCCAGCCCGACATTACTGCTGTCGCCGTGCTTCCTTGGGCAGTGAAGCTACATATCATTGGTGCTTATTGTATTATTGGGGTTATTCCTTTCTCAAGACTGATACATTTCTTGGTGTTACCACTTAATTACCTATGGCGACCCTACCAACAGGTAAGATGGAACTATGACAGAAAGAAAGTGCGCAGTACAAAAACACCATGGTCCATACATCGCCCAAAAAACACCTGATCTATGTTTCTGAATATCGTGACTGATGAAGAATTACTAGCCAGCGAAGTCGTAAAAACAATTCTCTTAATTCTTATAATTGGCGGTATTATTTATAATCTAATCAGGCTTTTACGCCGCGGTAGAAAAGGTCGAAAGACCATTAATATCCTCATCCTTTTATTCCTTTTTGCTCTATTCTTTTATGTCGGAAGGGAATATTTGATAGAAGGTGCTATGCTCAGGAAGCCTCAATATGTGACCGGGACTACTATTGACTTTTGCAGCGTGTTTGCTTTAGGGAAGGGAATTAAATTTGAATATGAAGTGAATGGAAAGAAATTCCGGAATTGTAATACCTATTATCCGGTAGCAAAAGAGAGCATTAAATTGCCGGGAGGAAAATACAGTGTGAGGTATGCACAGGAATTTCCAGATAGGGGAAGAATGGATTTTCAAAAAGGGGGGAATAAAAAATGATTTTTTTACATGGAAAGAACAGCAGTATCCAACCGCATTTTATTGCTCAATACGCTTGCCTTCACTGTATGTTTTGCAGCATGGATGATAAATGGAGTGTTGGTTACATTCCTTGTAAATAACGGAGTGTTTCATTGGAGTACGGTTCAGATAGGATGGTTATTAGGTGTGCCAGTATTAGTAGGTTCTGTTTTTCGCCTGCCTGTGGGCATTCTTACGGATAAGTTCGGAGGCAAATGGGTGATGGCGATAATCTTATTTTTCTGCGCTGTTCCAATGTTTTTTTTATCGCAGGCCAATAGTTTCATTTCATTTCTTCTGCTTAGTTTCGCGTTTGGTTTAGCAGGAGCTTCTTTTGCTGCCGGTGTAGCTTACACCAGCCTCTGGTATCCTAAGGAAAAACAAGGAACTGCCTTAGGTATTTTTGGAGCTGGAACAATGGGTGCTGCGCTCACAACTTTGTTTGCGCCAACCATTTTGGATAAGCTAACACTTCATGGTGCCGACTTAGAAGGATGGCGCAATCTGCCTAAGATATACGCAGCACTGCTTATTGTAATGGGTGTAGTCTTTCTTTTGGGGACAAAAAATAAACTACCTAAAGAATCTAAAACAATACTTCAGCGCTTGTCTCCATTAAAGGAAACAAGAGTATGGCGGTTTGGATTATACTATTTTTTCGTCTTTGGAAGTTTTGTTGCGCTCGCACAATGGCTCATTCCTTATTATGTAAATGTATATTCGCTCTCAATCGTTTCAGCCGGCTTTATGGCCACTGCATTTAGTTTACCCGCCGGATTATTTAGGGCAGCAGGCGGTTGGCTCGCCGACAAAGTGGGAGCTAGAATGGTGCTAATCTGGATATTTGTAATTAGCATTATATGCATGATTTTTCTCTTTATTCCACGAATGGAAATTCAGGCACCAGGTCAGGGCATAATGGCTAATAAGTCTGGGGTAGTAAATTCAGTTTCTACTAATGAAATAGTTGTAGGTGCCGACACTTATTTTTTACAAAGTAAGGGAGGGGATTCCTCAGAAGTGACCATACGCTTTGGGATTCATCATGATCAGGAAGGGTTCTTGTTTCTTCCTACCACAACGTTTCAACAGACACCAAATGTAAAAAAGGGAGATAAGGTTGCGAAAGGCGAATTATTGGCCAGAGGAGTGACTATGATTTATTTCCAGGCAAACAAATGGATATTTTCAGCCATGGTATTCATTATTGGTATTATGATGGGGGTTGGTGGGGCAGCCGTTTATAAGCATATTTCAGACTATTATCCGGCAAATATTGGGACAGTAGGTGGAATCGTGGGTGTATTGGGCGGCTTGGGAGGCTTCTTCGGACCAATCATTTTTGGCTATTTGCTCAAAGCGACTGGTGTCTGGACTTCATGCTGGATGTTTCTCGCAATCTTGGTAGTCATTTGTATTGTACTCCAACGGCTGGCTATAAAGGCTATTATTAATAATAAACCGATTTAAGATTTATAATTTATATAAAATAATGTCACTGTCCGAACAACTTAATCTCTGGCTTTTACCATTTGCTTAAGAAAAATGAAGTGATTGCAATCAACGATATGAAAGAGATTTCGGCGGTGAAAATAATAACGGAAGAATTTCGGAAAGGCATTAAATGCCTTTCCCCGGCATATTTTGCACTGGTAATGGCCACCGGTATTATTTCAACTGGTGCCTTCCTGATGGAAATGAAATGGATTGCATTTGCGTTATTTGCGCTTAATAACGCTTTCTATATTATTTTGTGGGTATTGTTTATTCTTCGCCTAATATGGTGCAGAAGAGATTTTGTAACTGACTTAACCGATCACATGGTAGGAACCGGTTTCTTTACAATAGTTGCCGGCACCTGCGTGTTGGGGATTCAGTACATTGTACTATTTGAAGATCTTAAAATAGCTTCAGCCTTACTTGTTTTTGGAATTTTATTATGGCTTTTTATTACGTACGCCGTCTTTACCACACTTACTATCAAACAAGACAAGCCGACACTTGATAGAGGTATTACCGGAGGATGGCTCACCGCAATTGTTGCTACTCAATCTGTTTCAATTCTCAGTGCCTTAGTTGCGTCCCATATAAAGCAACCATACCGGGTAGAAATCAATTTCTTTGCGCTTTCCATGTGGCTCTGGGGTGGTATGTTTTACATCTGGATGATTTCGCTTATTTTTTATCGTTATACCTTTTTTAAATTTTCACCCGGCGATTTAGCGCCACCTTACTGGATTAATATGGGGGCCATGGCCATTTCAACCCTTGGCGGCTCCGTACTTATCCTCAACGCACCCGATGCACCGTTACTTGAATCTCTGCTTCCTTTCCTCAAAGGATTCACCGTTTTTTATTGGGCCACTGGCACTTGGTGGATCCCTATGCTAATTATACTGGCTATCTGGAGGCATGTTTATAAAAGATATCCACTCAAATACAATTCTTTGTATTGGGGCGCAGTGTTTCCTCAGGGCATGTATGCAGTTTGTACATTTAGAATGTCTAAGGCGTTGGATATTCCATTTTTACATTATTTCTATGATACTTTTATCTATGTCGCCATCGTTGCTTGGTCTCTTACTTTCATAGGATTAATACGCTTTTTCCTTTCTGAAATAAGAAGATTAAGGTTAAAGATCATTTACATGAAAAGAATAGAACCAGTATAGCACAATAACTCCGCTAGTATGCGATGAACATGCATACTCTAACTGAACACTCATGGCATAATTTTTATAAGCAAATACAAAAATCCCAGTAACCACAATAAGAACACATCTTCATTTTCAAAAAATCACCTTTCCAAAAAAAAGCAATAAAAGCTCAAGATCATGAACAACATCTTCGAAGGACAAGACAAAAAAACCGATTACATTAAAAGATTTGTAGAAAAGGAACCAGAAGCCGACCCTGTTTATTCACCCATGGCTCCGCCCGAAGCGTATCAGCCACCGGCTATGGAAGCTGTACCTTTTGAAGAACTGCATCCGTTTTTGCAGATTCTCATGACTGAACATAAGAATACTGTGATTCAACTGGATGAGTTTGAGAAAAACTTACTGGAGATAAAAAGAGATGGCATTAATAAAGAGAGAAATAGTAAGCTTGGCGAATTCTTTGAATTCCTAGACAATAAGATTGTATTGCACAACCTTAAGGAAGAAAGGGTTCTATTTCCCTATATCCATGATCGTATGATTGATAATGGGGAGCACGGATCAGGTCCTATCCCTGAAACGGCTGTGGACATGCTGGAACATGATCATATCAAAACGATGGAAATGGGCACGCTCACCTTCAGCCTCATGGGGATTGCTTCACGGCTTACAGACCGAGTTTCCAACGCACTGCTGATAGACACCGCTGTTGAGCAAGGGCTTGCACTCGTGGAGTTGCTCCGCCTGCATATCTTCAGGGAAGATAATGTCGTATTTCCACTAGCTCACAAATACTTGACTAAAAGTGACTATGAAGGGATTACCATAAAAATGAAGAAATACTTTTCAATAGATTTAACGTAGCATTTTGTTACCAGCAAAGTATCGTTAAGAATTTATCCCACAAAGTAGAAGGAAACAATAAGAAAGAAAACTTTGTGAGCTTCGTGAATTTCGTATCTTTGTAGGAGATGAATCGAAGTAGGTATGACATCGTACCATAACAATTGCGAGAATTAAAATGAATCAGTATGCTAGTAGATAAATTTGACAGGGTTCATGATTACCTGCGTATTTCGCTTACCGATAAATGCAACCTTCGTTGCAGTTATTGCAATCCTGTGGATTTACCTAAAGGTTATTTTGCCGGCGCAGCCCGCATGACTGCTGAAGAAATTGATCAGATTGTGTCTGTCTTTGTAAAAGAAGGCGTAAGAAAAATCAGGCTTACTGGCGGTGAACCCTTAGTAAGAAAAGATGCGCAGGAAATCATAGAGCGCTTATCCAAATATCCTGTGGAACTTGCCATCAGCACCAACGGAGTGCTTGTGGAGAAATACATAGATGTTTTTAAAAGTGCCGGAATCAAATCGGTAAATGTTAGTCTTGATTCCTTGACAAGGGAGAAGTTTTTTGCCATTACCAAACGCGATGAATTCAATCGTATATTGGATAATATTTACCTTTTATTGCGGCATGATTTTCGGGTCAAGATTAATGTGGTGGTGATGAAAGGTGTGAATGAAAACGAATTGACGGATTTCGTAGCCCTGACAAAACACCTTCCGCTGCATGTACGATTCATTGAATTTATGCCTTTTGCAGGCAACGAATGGAGTCGCGAAAGAGTTTTTTCTTATCAGGAAATGCTGGATCAAATTTCTTCAAAATTTGATTTTATGAAGATGTACGATTCAAACCATGATACTGATAAAAAATATTCCGTGCCCGGCCATGATGGTACCTTTGCTATCATCAGCACCATAACGCAACCTTTTTGTGGTGGCTGCAACCGCATGCGGTTAACCACAGATGGTAAGATGAAGAATTGCCTTTTCTCAAAATCTGAAATGGATATTTTGGGTGCTCTGAGAAATGGGCTGGATATAGTGCCTTTGATAAAGCAGTGCGTGTGGATGAAAGAAGAAAAGCTCGGTGGTCAGATTAAAACCATGGACGAAAGTTTCGATTCCTCAAAAATTAATAATCGCAGCATGATTAATATCGGCGGCTGATAGAAATCACTATGCGTATCTTGCTTACCGGAGCCAATGGATATATTGGCATGAGATTATTGCCAGTTTTGGTGGAGGCAGGGCATGAAGTAACTTGTGTGGTTAGGGATGTTAACCGCTTTAAGCCGTCGAAAAGTATCTTAAGTAAGATTAAAATTATTGAATTTGATTTTTTGCTTCCTGAGAACGCGCTTGAGCGTTTTAAGAATGAAGAGTTTGATGCTGCGTACTACCTTATTCATTCCTTAGGTGATACATCGACCACGTTGAAGGAATATGAATTACGGTCAGCCGGTTGTTTCGTGCTGGTAGCTTCCTTAACAAAGGTGAAACAGATTATTTACCTAAGTGGCATTAGTAATGAAGAAAACCTCTCAAAACATTTGAATGCCCGTAAAGTGGTCAAGGAAGTTTTTATAAATTCGGGGATTGCCTATACTATTTTTGAAGCAGGTATTATTGTTGGGTCGGGCAGTATAAGTTTTGAGATTATACGGGATATTACTGAAAAGACACCGGTAATGATTACGCCACGATGGCTCAACAGCCGTTGCCAGCCTATAGCTATTAGGAATGTAATCAATTATTTACACCTATGCTTGCTAAACGAGAAAACTTTTTTCAGGACATTTGAAATCGGTGGGCCAGATGTTTTGACGTACAAAGAAATGATCTTGAAATTTGCCGAGGTTCGGGGTTATAAAAGGTATATCTATTCATTGCCCGTTCCCTTTCCTAGTTTGTCCGCCTATTGGCTTAACCTCACAACATCTGCTAATATGGCAATCGCCAGCCAGTTGGTACACAGTATGAAAAATGATGTGGTTTGTAAAGAGTTTTCCATTCGTGACATTATTCCACAGGATTTAATTTCTTATAGTGGTGCTATTAAATTGGCATTTGCACGAATAGAACAACACATGGTAATTTCAAGTTGGAAAGATGCAGCTACCAGTAGCCTTCGCAAACTGGATGTCAGCGATTTTATAGAAGTACCAATGTACGGATGCTATACCGACCGGAAATGGATTGAAATTGACAAAGCTGACGTAGAAGAAGTAGCCAAACGTTTTTTCAGTATTGGTGGCGAAAATGGGTGGTATTATGCTGATAAATTGTGGCATCTTCGTGGGGTTTTGGATAAACTGATGGGTGGCGTAGGGCTTAACCGAGGAAGGCGAAGCGCTGTTGATATCCAGTCCGGTGACGCGCTGGATTTCTGGAGAGTCCTCTTGGCAGATCATAAGAATCATCGCCTTCTTTTATATGCTGAAATGAAATTACCTGGTGAAGCATGGCTTGAATTCTCAATTGTTCAAAATCAAAATCGTTGCATTTTAAAACAAACCGCTACTTTTCGCCCAAAGGGAATTTTGGGCCGCAATTATTGGTATGCGATGCTTCCCTTCCATTATTTTATTTTCCGAAATATGCTAAAACGTATCGCCGGAAAGAAATGACCGAATGCCCATAAGCTAATTCCCTATCCAATTATTTTAGTTAAAGCAGTATCTACCAATAAATGATGGTTTTTAAAAACAGAAGATGTCAAAATGATTAGTGTATCTGAAGCAAGAAAATTGATTTTTGAAAATTGTAGTCAGGAAAGCGTAGAGAATAGGTCATTGGCAGGTTCTCAAGCCTTTGTCTTAGCAAATCCTGTTTATTCCCCTGTGGACACGCCACCATTTGATCAATCTGCCATGGACGGCTTTGCGTTTTCATTTGAAAATTGGGATGGCCAGAGTAATTTGGAAGTATGTGGAGAAATTCAGGCTGGAAATGATGATGTCTTTGAAATTAAATCTATGCAGGCCGCAAGGATTTTTACAGGTGCAGCTATGCCTACGGGTGCAGATACTGTAGTGATGCAGGAGCAGGTTACGAAGGATGGAAAATTGATTCACATAGAAAATGCACAACTCGCTAAGGGTGCCAATGTACGGCCTCGAGGTTCTCAAACAAAAAAGGGTGAACTAGCGTTGGATAAAGGACAATTACTAACAGCACCTGCGATATCTTTCCTAGCTGGGATTGGCATCGATAAAGTCGACGTATTTTCTAAACCTATAATAAGTATTATCATAACCGGCAAGGAATTGATACAGCCGGGAGAGGATATAGCAGATGGAAAGATCTATGAATCAAATTCTTTTGGACTCGTTGCAGGTTTAAGCGCATTGGGTATCACGCCTATTTCTGTGGAGGTGGTGGATGATGTGGAAGAAGAAATTATCAAAGCAATTACAAATCAACTGGATTGCGATATACTTATTTTGACTGGAGGTGTTTCTGTGGGCGATTATGATTTTGTGCCTAAGACTCTTGAAAGATGTGGTGTAAAAAATATTTTTCATAAGGTAAAACAGAAACCCGGTAAGCCAATTTATTTTGGCAAAAGGAATCGGACGTTGGTATTTGGCTTGCCGGGAAATCCTGCATCGGTGCTCACTTGCTTTTATGAATATGTGGTTCCTGCTATTAGCTATTTTACAAAAAGACAATATCTAAAGAAGCTTAAACTGCCTTTATCACATGATTTTACTAAGAAAGCTGGCTTAACTTTCTTTTTGAAGGGGAAAGCCAATAGGGAAGAGGTAGCAATATTAAATAATCAGGCAAGTTACTTGATGAATTCTTTTGCTATCGCGGATTGCCTTATTGAGTTGGAAGATGACAAAGAACAATTTACAAATGGAGAATTGGTCGATGTACTTATGATTGCTTGATCAAAAAATGGAAAAGAAAACTTGTTGCTATCAACAATGCACGCGGAAATAGTCTTTTATCTATTATTGTTCCTTGTCGCCTTTCTCTATTCTTCTGTAGGGCATGGCGGTGCGAGTGGATATTTGGCGTTGATGGCATTTTTCTCCTTTGCACCTGAAACCATGCGACCAACGGCTTTAATACTGAATCTTTTTGTTTCGCTGACAGCCTTTGTACAATACTACCGAGGCGGACACTTTCGTTGGAGACTGTTTTGGCCATTTGCATTGGCTTCTATTCCTGCAGCTTTTATTGGTGGGTTAATTGTTATGGATGCAGAATGGTATAAGAAAATCCTCGGAGTTTTGCTTCTCTTCCCCGTGATTCGATTGGTTGGTGTAAAATTCAACTCTGAAAACACAGATAAAGAACAAACGTTGCCCGCTTCATTGCTTATCGGTGCCGCCATCGGTTTGTTTTCAGGCATGATTGGTATTGGCGGCGGCATTATTTTAAGTCCTGTAATATTATTGTTGCATTGGGCAAAGATGAAAGAGACTGCGGCAGTATCAGCATTATTTATTTTTGTAAATTCGCTTGCCGGGCTAGCTGGCATTTTCACGAAGGGTTTTGAATATCAGCCGGAGATTGTGTGGATGATTGGAATAGCATTTGTTGGCGGACTTCTGGGGGCTTATTTAGGTGCCAAGAGATTTAATCATCTCTTCTTGAAGAGATTATTAGCTGTGGTTTTATTGATGGCTTCCATAAAATTAATCTTCGCCTAAATGGTTAAGAATGAAAAACATATCGATGGCTATATCCTAGCGGGCGGAAAAAGCTCGCGAATGGGGAGCGATAAAGGATTACTCAATTTTCAGGGTAAACCGCTGGTACAATGGGTAATTGAGCAATTAAGCCCCGCCGTTAAAAACGTTATTCTCGTTTCCAATAATATTGAATATCAGCAATTTGGATTGACGGTCATTCCGGATTTGATAAAAGATAGAGGACCTGCCGGAGGGATATATGCCTCATTATCTCATGCAAATACGGAACAAATTTTTGTTGTAGCTTGCGACATGCCTTTCATAACTACAGATATTATCAGATATATAATAGAGCACGCAGTCAAGTCACAAATTACGCTCGTGGAGCAAAATGGCCAGCTACAACCTTTATGTGGTATTTACGATAAGGAATGTGTAACTCTTTGGCAGCAGCTCGTCTGGCAGGAAAAACTAAAACTACAAGAAATAGTCACTAATTTCACACTTTTAAAGCTGAAGCTTCCTCATCAATTATTTAACGACTCCCTGTTCTTCAACATCAATAACAAGCAGGATTTTCAACAAGCATTCAATAAAATAGACCATGGAGATTAATTTACTTTTTTTCGGACAAGTGGCAGATATTACAGGCAAGTCAAAATCAAGAGTCTCGGACATGAGGGATACGGAGGAATTGGGAATTTGGCTTACTAGAAATTGGCCGAAGCTTCAATTTATCAAATATTCAGTTGCGGTAAATAAAAAGGTAATTCAGGAAAACACCCAATTACAACACGAGGATACTGTTGCGCTTCTTCCGCCTTTTTCTGGAGGATAAATGAAAACAAATGAATACTTCAAATCAATACAAAAGATACCAAAGGCAAATTCTCCTTCCGGCATTTGGAATTGCAGCACAGGAGAAATTGTTTCAGGCAAAAGTCTTAATGATTGGTGCCGGCGGTTTGGGTTGCCCGGCATTACAATACCTTGCAGCGGCAGGAGTAGGAACTATTGGGATAATTGATTTTGATGTGGTGGAATTGAGTAATCTACAACGGCAGACTTTATTTAATCCTGAAGATATTGGTAAGAATAAAGCCCGGAGAGCAGCGGATAGATTAAGAATCTTTAATCCTGAAATTCAAATCAGAGTTTTTACTGAAAAATTGGATCAAAAGAACGCTTTAGAGATAATTGATTATTACGACATTATAATTGATGGCACTGATAATTTTGCTACTCGCTATATGGTTAATGATGCCTGCGTTATACTAAATAAGCCATTGGTATATGGTGCAGTACTCGGTTTTGAAGGCCAAGTAGGCGTTTTTAATTTAGAAGATTCAAATTCCGGAATCCGAGTAAACTACCGCGATTTGTTCCCGAATCCTCCTGAACCTGAATATGCGCCTTCTTGCAACGAAGCCGGAGTATTAGGCGTATTACCGGGAATCATTGGAACGATGCAGGCTTCTGAAGCTATAAAAATCATTACTGGTATTGGGAAACCTTTATGCAATACTATCTTGTCTTATAATGCACTAAACAATTTATTTTATGAGTTTTTGGTATCGCCAGCAATAGAAAGCGATGGATCAATTCCGAAAGAGGAGGAAGCGTTTAAAGATTTCAATTATGAATGGTTTTGTGGTGCTGCCCACGATATTCCGGAAATAGAACTGGAAGAATTTGATACCCTAAGGAAGCAGGAAAGTATAAGCATTATTGATGTTCGGGAATTAGAGGAGCTGCCTATTATCAATCAATTTTCGGTGATTAAAATCCCTTTGAGTACATTCGAAGACGAACTGAAAAACATTTTGACGAACAGAAAAATTGTCTTAATTTGCCAAACGGGAAAGCGTAGTCTAAAAGCGGCAAGATTGCTGCAAACAGTTTATCCTAAATGTATTATACTAAGTTTGAGCGGAGGAATTTTAGGTTGGGAAGAATCAGAGTTTTTTGAAACAAATCCAATAAAGTA
The DNA here is from genome assembly GCA_039935335.1 of Chitinophagaceae bacterium. GTDB lineage: Bacteria > Bacteroidota > Bacteroidia > Chitinophagales > Chitinophagaceae > UBA1952. The sequence continues at coordinate 3,229 of JBDTKK010000370.1, read as the reverse complement.
GAGATGAAAGAGAAGAAACGACAAGAAGTATTCATCGATGGCGCAATAGGATCTGATTTTATCGCTAATAGTATTGCGAAGCACAGTACCAAGTTGAATATTGGTGCGCATAGTATTTTTCTCGGACAGGTGCGAAACGATAAAATCGATAATCAGCAAGTTGAAGGAATTGAATATTCGACCTATCGGGAGATGGCAGAAAGCAGTTTGTACGAAATAAGAGAGGCGGCTTTTACTAAGTACTCGATAATTTGCATGCATATTTATCATAGCATAGGTTTGGTAAAGGCTGGCGAAATAAATCTATTTGTTTTCGTATCTTCAAAACATAGAAAGGATGCGATAGATGCTTGTGAAGAAATAGTAGAGCGTATAAAGAAAGAAGTGCCCATTTGGGGGAAGGAAATATTTGGAGATCAAAATTATCAATGGAAGCAAAACACGTAGAAAATCATGGTTGATATTAGTAATAAGGTGATGACTCATCGTTCTGCCCTTGCGCAGGCAATAGTAAAAGTGGGCAATCAAGCAACGATTGAAGCGGTGCAGAATAGAACTGTTCCCAAAGGTGATGTTTTGGAAGCCAGCCGTATTGCAGCTTTGTTTGCCATAAAAAAGACAAGTGATGTGATACCTGATTGCCATCCACTACCAATTGAATTTGCGGCTGTTAGGCATAGAATTGAGGGGCTTGAAATCATTATCGAGGTAGAAGCACAGACAATTTATAAAACGGGTGTGGAGGTAGAAGCGATGCACGGAGCATCAATAGCAGCGTTGACCATTTATGATATGTTGAAGCCTATCGATAAAAATATCGAGATTACCAGCATTAAGCTACTTGAAAAAAGTGGAGGGAAATCGCAATACAAAGAGAAGATATCCAATAATATTTCTGCTGCTGTAATCGTTTGCTCTGATAGCATTTCCGCAGGGAAAAAGGAGGACAGGGCAGGGAAAGCCATAATCAACAAGCTGGAAGCATTGAACATTCCAGTGCCGGAATATCTTATTATCCCTGATGAAATCAAGGTTATTCAATCAAAGGTTCAACAATTGTATGAGCAGAAAATTGACCTAATTATACTTACTGGTGGCACAGGTTTATCATCTAGAGATGTGACTCCCGAAGCAATCCGTCCTTTACTTGACCGCGAAATACCCGGTATCGCCGAAGCTGCGCGGAATTATGGGCAGCAACAAACGCCGTATTCGATGCTTTCAAGAAGTGTTGCGGGGCTAAAAGGCAAGACTCTTATCATTGCTTTGCCGGGCTCTACCAGGGGCGCAACCGAAAGTATGGACGCTTTATTTCCCTACGTTTTGCACATCTTTAAGATAATTGACCATGCGAGCCATGATTAGTGCGATATTAGAGTGATATTATGGCTGTGAGTATTTATAATGTATAGAAATAAAAAGATAGGGTATGGTTAGGATAATGTAATCTTTAAGTGCTAATTTTGCTCGATTGCGATATTTTAGAAGTTTATGAACGACAAGATCCTAGGTTTTCTCAAAAGCCAAACAGCAGCATCCATCTGTTGTATTACTGAAAATAATGAGCCTTACGCCTTTAGCTGTTTTTATGCCTTTCAAGAGAAAGATAGTTTATTGCATTTTAAATCAGGTACCTCCACCTACCATTCCCAAATCTTGTTGAAGAATCCCCTAGTTTCGGGGACAATAATGCCGGATAAACTGAATAAATTGGCAACAAAGGGTATCCAATTTAGTGGTATAGCTTTAGCCGAAACGGATTCATTGTGTGTGGATGCCTTCAAAACCTATCATTCCAAGTTTCCTCTGGCGCTTGCCATTAAAGGTATTATGTGGACAATTAAATTAGCTCAGTTAAAGATGACAGATAATATTGGTGGGATATTTAGAAAACACACATGGCAAAGAGGAGAACAAGATGTGTTAGGATTTGATCAAAATCAGCACTAAGAAGTTCCCTGAACAATTTTGAAAGAAAATTGATAAGCATTATGAAGCCACTTATATACTCCTGTTCGGGTTGTTCCAGCGCGGCACAAATGGCCAATTACATGGCGATTCAGATAGACAGAAAGGGTATTGCAGATATGTCTTGTATTGCAGGTGTTGGTGGAAATGTGAAGAAATTAGTGAACACCGCAAAAGCGGGTAGGAAGATAATCGTGCTTGACGGCTGTCCGCTGGCTTGTGCAAAAGCTTGTTTGAGTCATCATTCCATAGAACCCGATTTGCATATTGAATTGACAAGTTATGGCGTAAAAAAGCAAAACCATGTTGACTTTGATCAAGATCAAGCAGTAGAATTGCTGGATATGGTAATTGGAAAAATTGAGGATGATATTTTCTCTCCTCAAATGAATGTAAATGAACGAAGTTATGAACCAGTCTATTGAGTTATTATCCCCTGTCGGCTCTTTTGAAAATCTTCACGCGGCGATTGAAGCGGGAGCTGATGCCATTTATTTTGGTGTGGAGCAACTCAATATGCGTGCAAAATCGACTAATTCCTTTTCGATTGAGGACATTGCGAAGGTCAAAGAGATTTGTACTAAAGGGAATGTCAGGACTTATATCACATTGAACACGGTGATGTATGAGCATGACATGCAGTTGCTGAAGACTATTTTGCAGGAAGTCAAAAAACAAGGGATTGATGCAGTTATTGCTGCCGACTTTGCAGTTATGGAATATTGCAAGCAGTTGAATATCCCCGTGCATGTTTCCACACAAGCTAATGTGAGCAATATAGAATCGGTGAGATTTTTTGCCAATTTTTCTGATGCCGTGGTCTTAGCCAGAGAACTAACCTTATCGCAAGTAAAGCAAATAACCGACGAAATTTCAAGAAAGGAAATCAAGGGCGTTTCCGGCAAGCTTATGAGGATAGAAGTGTTTATACATGGCGCTTTATGTATGGCTATTTCAGGGAAATGCTATTTGAGCCTTCATGCACAAAACGCGTCGGCTAATCGCGGAGCCTGCACACAGGATTGCCGACATGCTTATAAGGTTCGCGATTTGGAGACGGACGAGGAGTTGATGATTGACAATGAATACATCATGTCGCCAAAAGATCTTTGTACTATCAATATCTTAGACCAAATTTTGAATAGTGGCGCTACGATTCTTAAAATAGAAGGTAGAGGCAAAGGGCCTGAATATGTTTTTACCGTTACCAAAGCTTATCGTCAGGCCATACAGGAAATTCAGGATGGTACATATACTCAGG
>JBDTKK010000369.1:0-12957 GCA_039935335.1 Chitinophagaceae bacterium | reverse complement strand
GGAATCTTCTTTAGGTATTCTTCACCCGCCATCACCATACGCGCCACCCAGAAAAAGATGATTTCCGGAGCCGTAACCAAGGTTTTGGTAGGGTAGTAATAGTTCAGTTCTGCATTGTCGGGGTTTTCATTCCAGCCAAACACCTGCATCGGCCAAAGCCAAGAGGAAAACCAGGTGTCTAAGCAGTCGTTATCCTGACGAAGTGTGGCTTCCGGGTTTTGCTTGAAAGCATCGGATTTCTTGTATTGTTCCAAAGCTTCTACCTCCGTTTCTGCGATGTACATATTCCCCTGAACGTCGTACCAGGCCGGGATTCGCTGCCCCCAACGCAATTGGCGAGAGACACACCAGTCGCGGATATTTTCCATCCAGTGCCGATAAGTATTCTTGAATTTTTCGGGGTGAAATTGAATGGTATCGTTCATCACGACATCCAATGCCGGCTTCGCCATTTCGTCCATCCTGCACCACCATTGCATGGAAAGTCTGGGCTCAATCACAGCATCTGTTCTTTCTGAAAAGCCAACCTGATTGCTATAAGGTTCTTCTTTCAAAAAGTTGCCGCTTTCCTTTAGGTCTTCAATGATTTTCTTGCGCACTACAAAGCGGTCTTCCCCTTCATAAAGTCCGGCGGCGGCGCTCATCGTGCCGTCTTCATTAAGCGTGTCAATCACAGCCAGCTTGTGTTTCAGGCCAAGGTTGTAGTCATTAATGTCGTGTGCCGGGGTCACTTTCAAAGCTCCCGTTCCGAATTCCAAATCGATATAATCGTCGTAGATAATAGGTATCGGACGATTGATTAAAGGCACTAAACAATATTGTCCCTTCAAATCGGCATATCGTGGATCGTCCGGATGAACGCAGACTGCTGTATCGCCCAAAATGGTTTCCGGGCGCACGGTGGCGATGGTAATGCTGCCTTCAGTCGGCTTGCCTTGTGCATCACAAAGCTTGTATTGGATGTAGAAGAGTTTGCTTTGAGTTGGCTTGTGAATCACTTCTTCGTCAGACAAAGCAGTCTTCGCCTTCGGGTCCCAGTTAATCATCTTCACACCCCGATAAATCTTGCCTTTATTATAGAGGTCGACAAATACGCGAATGACCGCAGCGTAGTAGTCTTCGTCCATCGTGAAAGCTGTACGGTCCCAGTCTAGCGCACATCCAAGGCGTTTCAATTGCTCGAGGATGATACCGCCATATTTCTCTTTCCATTCCCAGGCATAGCTCAAAAATTCTTCGCGGGAAAGGGTATTTTTATCAATGCCGCGTTCGCGCAACATAGCCACCACCTTGGCTTCTGTAGCAATAGAAGCATGGTCGGTTCCTGGAACCCAGCAAGTATTATAACCCAAAGATTTTGCGCGGCGAATGAGGATGTCTTGCACCGAATTGTTGAGTGCATGACCCATATGTAGCACGCCGGTCACGTTGGGCGGCGGCATCGTAATCGTATAAGCGGGGCGCTCGTCGGGCACAGAATGAAAGTATCCGCTTTGTTCCCAGTGTTGGTACCAGTGCTTTTCCGCTTGTGCGTGGTCAAAATTTTTTCCTAGCTCCATATCGTTTTCGTAAAAGGCGGCAAAGATAAAGTTTAAGAGGTGGTGGGAGTTTTAACCACTAAGGCACTAAGGACACTAAGAGGCACTAAGACGGGATATAAGAGAGAGGAGAGAGAAAAGGCAGAAATAACCACGGAGGCACGGAGGCACAGAGTTTCACGGAAAAAAGAAGGATGAAGATGATTAGAGAGCATAGAGGAAAGCTGTGCTTTTTTAGCGGCAATAGCGTTTTAAAAGCTCACCACGGAGACACAGAGGCACGGAGTTTCACGGAGGGGCAAATGGTAAGATGTTTAGAGAGCATAGAGGAACGCTTCGCTTTTTCTTCTGTAAGGTTGTCTGCTCAAATCCCGAAGGGATGACATTATTATAGAACAACAAACCATCTCTTTTTTTCAAGCCCAGGAAGGGCGACTTTATTAGAAAATGAAAGGAATGACGATGGTTACATGCAAGCTGGATTGTTAAAGAAGCTTTGCCTCCTACTATTTTGCCCTACTCACCAAGTAAGCTTTCCCACTATCCATTTAAGTATGATTATCCGTTGTAAACGCTTGGTTAATTGCCTGCATTAACAAAAATTATGCCAAAAATTTCTTAAAGATAATTTTTTATTTCCCGAAAAAGATTTGTAGGTTTACACTGCATTAAGGAATTAGGAACAAAACCTTAGCCCACATCAGGACTTTCATTTACCAATCTAAAACCAAATGAAAATGAAGAAACACACTGCAGCACAGCAGCACAGCAGCACAGCAGCACTGCAGCACAGCAGCACAGCAGCACAGCAGCACAGCAGCACAGCAGCACAGCAGCACAGCTAAAATCGAACTACGCAAATTAATGCTTTCGGCAATGATTTGTGCCGCGCCGTTTTTTGCAAACGCGCAAAACACTTTTCCTGGTTCGGGGAATGTGGGGATTGGGACGGTTGCACCAAATTCCAATCTTCAAATTGACAATGTACAAAATGTATTTTTTGGGCCGACTGGCACTACTACGCCGGCATTCACTATCTACAATAATCTTAATTTAACAAGCCCGCCAACTTGGCCTTATGGCTATGATCCTAACATTGTAGAAGTATGGCAAACCCAAGTACCTAACCCAGACAAGCTGCCTGTTTTTATTATTAAGACTAGTAACGCCAGCGTGGGCATTGGTACAGACGTACCAGTTGCTCGCCTTGATGTAAACGGCGATATCCATTCTAGCGGCACGGTAACTGCCGATGCGAATGTGAGTGCAGGCGGAAATCTTGCGGTAGGCGGCAATGGCCAGATTGGAGGAAACCTACGAGTTGGACCAAGGCAGGCAATAAACAGCTATGCTAATTATGCCTTAAGTGTGGATGGCGACATCATCTGCAAACGCGCCGTGGTGCAGATAGGCGACTGGGCGGACGACGTATTTGATGTTGATTACAAGCCAATGCCACTTGCTGCACTTTCATCTTTTATTACGGCAAACCACCATTTGCCCAATGTACCCACTACCGCCGAGGTAACGAAGAATGGCGCAGATGTAGGAGCGATGAATGTAATACTGCTAAGGAAGGTGGAGGAGCTGACACTTTATGTGCTGGAGCTGAAGAAGGAGAATGAAGAGATGCAAAAGAGTCTTAAAGCTTTAAAAAACTAAAGCTATGAGAAATTATTTTAATTTTGTAGGGATTCTTGTATTTTGTTTGCCCGCATTTATCGTAACTGGACAAGTTACGGCTATTGACAATCATGATATTTATATTTATCCGTCCAGCAATTCCCAGCATGAAGTCCACATCTCAATTAATAAGACAAATAATCTGAATATTATTGCGAGTGCAAACACGGTAATTGGAAATACATTGACTCAGGGTTATTATTTCACAAATGATGGCGGAATAACTTGGAATGGTAGTGACAAAATGCCAAATAATCAAGAAGGACGCGCAGATCCTTCAACGGGATTTGATGCATCTGGGCGTGGTTACATTTCGACACTTCCAAATGCGTTCGATGGTTATTTAATTCAATATAGTGATGATTATGGATCTAGTTGGACAAATTCAATTAGAGGAATACAACTTCCTGTTTCAGGCAATAATACAGAGGATAAGGAAATGATGGTTTGTGTAGATGAAATGCAAACTTCATCGTATGCGAATAATTTTTACTGTTCTTGGACTGACTTTAATGATGCCAGTAAAGTAAAAATAAATCGATCAGTCAATGGAGCTTCTACCTTTAATAACCTTAAGACTTTAAGCTCTAATTGGGGACAAGGTACAAATGTCCAGACTGGCCCGAATGGTGAGGTTTATGTCTGTTGGACAGATTACTCTAATGGCAGTTTACCTGGCCAAAATATGGGATTTTCTTCATCGTCGGATGGCGGATTAAATTATGTATCGAGCACAGCTTTTGCTTTTAACGGTATAAGAACTACCCGTGGAGGCAATGGGAATTTTGGCAACACAAGAGTAAATGATTACCCGGCAATGGCTGTCGATAAAAGTTGCGGTAATAATAGAGGAAGAATCTACATAGTATATCCAGAATTTGAAAATTCCACTTCCAATAGATCAGTTATTAGGATTAGATTTTCTGACGACGGAGGACAAAATTGGAGTGTCGCGAGTACAATAAATATTACTAATGGATGCCAAAATTGGTTTCCTTGGATTTCGATTGATGACCAAACAGGGTTAGTTTCTGTGATTTATTATAGTTTCGACCAATCTTCGGGTAGTTCTACAAACACATATGTTGCCTATTCCCAAAATGGAAGTACTTGGCAAAATATAAAAATTAGTGATGTTTCTCATAATACAGCTCCGATTTCGGGTCTTTTGGGAGGTTACGCAGGAGATTATATTGGAATAACGTCTTTTGGAGGAGTAGCATATGGAGCGTGGATGGACGACAGAAATGGAAATTGGCAGATATATGTATCAAAAATAAATTACGATTTGCCAATCCTAGCGTCTTCGCAGACAAATCTTGAAATTAATAGGCCACTAGAAATTGGTGGAAAAAAAGTTTATCATGCTGCTCAAAAAATTCGCGTTGCGAACACCGCAAGTATTAAAATCAAAAGTACAGCAAATGTCGAGATGGTTGCGGGCGATGAAATTGAATTAAAACCTGGCTTTTCTACCGAAACAGGTGCATTTTATATTGCCGAAATTCAACAACTAACACCTTGCACTACGCCAGGAGCTATTTTATTTAAACGATTGCCGTCCACTTGGAATTCAAATACTAACGTTCTAAAAACTGAGAAAGATGGGGTGAAATTATTTGCTTATCCAAATCCCGCAACAGACTTTATAACGATTGGCACAATAAATAAAGGATACAAGTCTGTGTCATTTTTTATTGCTGACATTAGTGGTGCAACTATTTCGACATTTAACAGTCCAAATACTTCAGAAGAGCAAATTCGCCAAATAGTAGATATTTCTAAATATATAGATGGAACGTATTTTGCGACTTTGGTTATAGACGAGAAAAGATATTCAATCAAATTTACAAAAAGATAATTATGAAATGTTTTCCTACTATTTTAGTTTTTTTGTGCGTTGCCTTTTTGTCTTCGTGCCATAAAGATGCCCCTACTCCCTCCAATTCCTTTAGCAAAAATACCTTTCCTGTGTCTGTAGGAAATTGGTGGCGTTATCGGCATGTAGACATGCTTTCGAATACAATTGATACAATTATCTTAAAAGTGGTAAGTGTTGATACGCCGAAATTTTCAGATACTTATAAATGCTATGTCTATGAATTTAGCCAAATTGTAGATTCTGCTATATTAATAGTGAGCGATAGTTTAATTAGCTATTCAAGCGCAAATACTGATTATTCTTACTTCGGGGACTTCGCATTAAAATTACCATTTAGTCAGAGCAGCCACTGGCTGAATGGTAGTTATTTTGATTCTACAAGGGTTATTTCATATACTAGTAGTCGGATGGTGTTGGGTAAACCGTATAACGTATTTTTTCTCAAGAGGGTTGCAACTAGTCCCGGCTTTTCGGAAGTTCAAACCCTTTCTATTGCTAAAGACATAGGTATCGTTGAAACTAGTGTGGATATTTTCAACGGGTATCCTGTCCAGCAGCAAGACTTACAATTGATTGATTATCAATTGAAATAGGTTTAGCTCCGCTCCTTCAAACATTAACCCAACTATCCCCACAACCTATCTCTGATAGAAAATAGAAATACTTCAATACAAGTGACGTTTTCAAAAGGATGGCACATAACCAGCTTGGTAGAAAACAAAAAAATGCCTTAATATTGCCAAAAGCAAGTAATAATATTTCACAAAACAAAAAACGGAGCAGATGTGGGAGCGATGAATGCAATTATGTTGCGGAAGGTGGAGGAGCTAACTCTTTATGTGTTGGAGCTGAAGAAGGAGAATGAGGAAATGAAGAAGAGCATTAACGCTTTAAAAAACTAGAGCTATGAGATTTTCAGTTAATTTATGTTTTTTTCTTGCGTTTTTGTTTGTCCTAACAGATGCCTGTTGTAAAAAAGGTGGTACTGTCTCTCCATTGATGGATAGTAAGCTGCTAGGTACGTGGCGAGTCGATAGCCTCGCAAGTATCCATGGCGGTGATGAAAAAACAGCACTTATGGATACGGTCTATAATCCGGGTTATAAGAATATGCACATTGCAATTCTCTTCAAAGAGGACTTTACCATTTATTGCTCTAATTACAGTTATGATATACGCGGAACTTTTTCATTAAAAAACAATACTATGCTGCAAATAAATGTTGCTGAGCAATTAGATTTTGTCCTTCGGCCAAATTCTGATTTTCAGCCTTTGTTCGTAAAATCTGTGAATGATGCTGATTCTTATAGGATTGAAGGTAGCGGGGGCTTGGGAAGTAAGCTATTGATTTACTATTCTAATACTCAATCTATTATTTACTTAACTAAAATATAGGTTAAAATGAAAAAATCTATTTTTCGTTATGTTGTGGTAGTTTTTTCAATTTTTGGGATGTTTACCCCAATTTACGCTCAACTTTCCCTAAAAGGTGAACCAGCGAGCTGGAAATTTAGTCTTGAAAATTTGGATATTCCCGTATACAATACGTTGCCTATTAATCGCGAAAAATTAGCTAAAGAAGATATTGCCGATGAACGATATAATAATCCCCCACGTTTCGGATATTCTAACACCGTTAGCTTAAATTTGGAAAATGCAGGAAAATGGTCAATTTTACCTTCTGGAATAAGAGTATGGCAACTGAAAGTACGATGCCTAGAATCTTTATCTATAAATTTATTATTTGATAAATTTTTCTTGGCTGAAGGAACTAAACTTTTCGTTTTTAACCCCCAATCGAAACAGGTGATTGGTGCTTTTACATCCCAAAACAATAAAGGTACAATGGCTAATCCCCGTGGTTTTGGAACTGGTTTGGTCTATGGATCAGAAGTAATTATTGAAGTCGATATCCCCAAAGATTATAGCATAACTGATATCGTGCAAATTTGCTCAATTGTCCACGGTTACCGCGTGATAAATATCCCAGATGAGTATTCTAGTAAATTGGCTAAAGTAGCTAGTTTCGGGAGTTCAGGAAGTTGTCAGGTTAACGTAAATTGTAGTGAAGGAATAAACTGGCAAAGTGAAAAGAGGGGTATAGCAATGATTTTAGTAAATGGTAATAGATGGTGCACAGGAAGCTTAATTAACAATACGTGCAACAATGGTGACTTGTATTTTCTAACGGCTAATCATTGCCTTGGCTCGCAAAGTAGCGTTGGAGGGATTGCAGATAAGGACGCGGTGACCCATCCAGATGCAAGTGATTGGACATTTTGGTGGAATTACGAAAGTGCCAATTGTAGCAATCCAAGCGCAGAACCCGGCCATGGTACTACCAATGGAGCTACAGTTGTGGCAAATGATCCTACCACTGATTTTGCCTTACTCAAACTCATTGAAAATCCGATTTTGCAAAACCCTCCTTTAGATGTTTACTTCAACGGCTGGACTAAAGCTGCATCTATTACCGGTGGTGGAGCTGGTATACACCACCCTAACGGAGATATAAAAAAGATTAGCACATTTAGCGTTTCGCCGATTGGAAACTCTAATTGCTCAACATCGCCGAGTAATTTTTGGGAAATAAACTGGGCGTCGACATCTAACGGTTTTTCTGTCCAACAGCCCGGTTCCTCAGGCTCACCAATTTTTACAAACGGAAAGAAGATATTTGGGCAATTATTTGGCCCAATGCTTTGTGGTCTCCAACAGTGTGATGATCCTGCGAAGCAGGAAGTTGTATATGGTCGGTTTGCTGTGTCCTGGAATAATTCGACATTAAATGTGCGGCAATTGCAACATTGGTTGGATCCTTGTAATACTGGTGCAGCGGAATGTTCCGGTGGCTATTTTGATAATTGTACAAATCCTATTTTGTATATAAGTGGCACACTAAACAATAGAAAATTATTTCAAGCGTCAAATAGAATTGAGAGTGATGCTATTATTTCGAGTTCAGGGAACGTTACAATGCACGCCAACAATAAAATAGAATTAAAGCCCGGGTTTGACGCAAATCTTGGCTCTGCTTATTTGGGCGAAATTCAATCCTGTTTGCCGCAGGTGATAACACAAAGGACGACTAAAAGTAATAGCAGCGATGGTCAGGTAGCAATTAATGATAATTTTGAGGTTATTGTTTACCCAAATCCAGCAACAAATGATATTTATATTGCTGTTAGTCAGTTATTTGGAGAAGGTAAACTTATAATCCGGGATATTACAAGTAGAATTGTCTTTGAAAGTACGTTTACCAACAAAGATAAGAACACATTTTCTAATCATGTAGATATAAGAAAATTTATAGCGGGGGTTTATTTTATTGCTTTACAATGTGGCTCTCACTATGAGGTTACGAAGTTTGTGATTGCAAAATAGTCTTTTTATCATGCGATTTTTGTTGTTGGCAGGTTTTAAATCGATACACGAATTTCATAAAATATGATAAAATTTTTTTAATACTTGTAGTTGGGTTAGTCTTTTTAGAGAAAAAATAGTCTTAAAATTTTGTATGTGCTTGTAGGTAGAACATATTGTAAAAATTATGCTAAATTAAGGTTATGTTAACTGAAAATAACACGAGCATTACAAAACTTACCTACAAAGAATCAGCGACCGAAGCTCATTATAATCTTTAATAAAAAGCAAATGAAATCTTTTTTCAACTTAGCATTACTTCTTGCCGTGTTGCAGAGCGGCAACTGTTTATCTGCGCAAACAATACCCACAGGTTGGTCCGCGTATAATGATACTGCAGCTAAAATAAATTTTGGCTTACCTGTAGCGGCAATTTCTGTGGATTCGCTGCATACGCGTTTTTATGCGGGAATCGTTGATAGTTTGTTGGCAATACAAGTGCATATTTTCGATAGTGCCTACGTCAATTCAAGTGAAGGACTATTCGGCGGCGCCCTAACGCAGGAAAGTGGAGATACGCTTCGTGCTATCGCAAAATTGATTTTGTTCGCTACCAAAATTGATTTGCTTAGTCTGTCTAACATAACGGTAGATAGCAATAATGGTATTGAAATCGGTCTTGATTACAAAACCTTACAATCGGACATTCCTACACTTACCTTCATTAGGTACTTTCTGCTCAACCATAATTTTATTGTCTTTACAATTACAGGTTCCAAAAATGATTTACCCCGGTATTTAAGTTATAAGTCAGATTTTTTCGGTACAATTGAATTTTATTAACCATGAAATGCTTATCCATTCTTCTAGCTCTTGTTTTCGTTTTACTTTCCGATTCTTGCAAGAAATGCAAGAGCCCAGTGTTCATCGAACGATTACCCCTTATGAAAAGCTATTTCGGCAACTATAAGCCAGGTTCTTGGTGGGTTTATCTCAATCGGGATAGCACAAAAAAGGATAGTGTGTATATTGATAATTTTGAAGTAAAGCGTGTGAGTAATGGCGATGATTGCACAGCAGCAGACGAAACCACCTTTGATTTGCATTCACATTACCTAAATTCAGGAAATATATTGCATACAACATTTGGGTACAATGGTGGAGATATATCAACAAACATAGTTGAAATGATAGGACAAAATAACATATTGGTAGGGTATATATCTGCAAAATCCAATGTTGATACGTTCTATTCAGGGCATGGTACATTAATTTATGTCTATAAATTAAAAAATTACCTACTTTGGCCGAGAGATTCGACATATACTTTCCCTGAAGTTACTAAATGGGGGCGGTATGTAATAGCTCCAGATTTCGGCATCATTCTCTTTAACCCTATAAATTCGACCGATACTTTTTCACTTTCTAAATTCCATATAGAATGAAATTCTGGTGCCGTGGCGCGTGTCGTCACGCGTCCACCAGTTTTTTCGGCCGTCCGTAGTCCAAACAAAATTCTCTTTCAAAGCATCTGGTTTTTTGTTGCCGCCCTTAATTCATAAGAATTGCTTCTTTCGTTCAGTCGTGTGGTTTGAAGGGTTAATTGGCTGGTGATGTCGGTGCTGAAACTGTAGAGCATAGTGTACCCCCGCGATGCTATGTTGATAGGTGGACGCGTGACGACACGCGCCACGGCAATATACTTTATACCAGATACAAAAGTTCCCATCTCCTACCTTTAATCCCCCATGTCCTCCCGCGCCAAAGACCTCTTCGCCATCGTCGATATAGAAACGACGGGCGGATTTGCGTCCGGTAGCGGCATCACGGAAATAGCGATTGTTGTGCATGACGGCAAAGCCATAGTGGAGACCTGGGAGAGCCTCGTTAATCCGCAGCAGGACATACCCTATTTCATCACGCAGCTCACGGGCATTTCGCAGGAAATGGTGGCGGATGCGCCTTTGTTTTCAGAAATTGCGGAAGTGATTTACGCGAAGCTAAAAGGCAAAATTTTCGTGGCGCACAATGTCAATTTCGACTATTCTTTTGTAAAACATCAATTGGCGCAAAGTGGCTATGAGCTTGATGTTCCGAAGTTGTGTACCGTTCGCTTAGCACGAAAAGTTGTTCCGGGGTTTCCGAAATATTCTTTGGGGAATATCTGCCAATACCTTGCCATTCCTCACAATGAACGACACCGCGCTATGGGTGATGCTCATGCCACAGCTTTACTGTTCTCTTTACTTTTAAAAAAGGACGAGGATGGACATTTAAACACCATGCTGAAAGGGCGGAATAAGGAGCAATATCTTCCGGCAAATCTTCCTGCTGCCGAGGTAGAAGGTTTGCCCGAAACGCCGGGTGTGTATTACTTCAAGGATGCTTTGGGGAAGATAATTTATGTAGGGAAAGCTGTAAATATTCTAAAGCGCGTCAAAAGTCATTTCTCTAATAATAAAAGTGGTCAGCAGAAGCAGGATTTCCTTCGGGAAATTCACCACATATCCTGCACGCAAACGGCTACTGATTTGATGGCGCAAATCTTAGAAAGCACAGAAATTAGAAAGCTCTGGCCAAAGTACAACCGTAGTCAGCGCGGCTTTCATCCTAAATTTGGCATTTACACTTACGAAGACCAAAAGGGCTATAAACGCCTAGCCGTAGAAGCGCATAAACCACACACCAAGGCTATTCATAGTTTTAATGCCTTACAAGAAGCCACGACTTGGTTGCGACAATTAGTGACCGAGTTTGAGCTTTGTCCAAGATTATGTCATTTAGCTTCAGGCGCTGATTGTGCACGAGGAATTTTTGCAGAAGGCTGTACCGGACAATGTTGCGAGTCTGCGGATGTTTACAATCAAAGTGTAGATGCTGCATTGGACTGGACGCGCAAAGCTTTGCCTACTTTGGCTTTGATAGATATCGGTCGCACAGAAGCCGAACAAAGCTGCATTTTGGTAGAAGCAGGCGTGTATCAGGGCATGGGCTATTTCCCGAAGGGACAAAAAATTTCCTGTCTTGAAGAATGCCGAAAATGCATAGAACCCTTGCCTGACAATGATTTTATCCGAAGTTTGGTGTATCGATATGCGAGCGATTTTCCGGAGAAATGTTTGCGCTGGGAAGCCGAAATACAGCCGTTTGAACTACTGAATTCTGGCGTTTGCAAACAGCAATGGATTTATCCTTCGTGAGAAATTAAAGCACATCCCCAAAACTCTGTGCGCTCTTCATTTCTGATAATCCAAGCTCTGTGTAACTCCATGCTAGCTCCGGTGTTAGCGGAAGCCTCCGATTCTCCGTGGTGAAAATCCTCCCTCAATAATCAATCTGCAAGCCCAGCCCATCTTTCAACTGCCCAATCATCGGATTGCGTTTGTTCATTTCTTCAAAAATCTCTTGCTTGCTGAGCTGTTTCGGCTCATCATCTTGAGCTTCTTTATTTTCTTGCAGTTCGGTTGTGATGCGCAATTGTCGGCCAAATAATTTGCTGAAAAGTTCTATCAATTCATTGCGTAGGCTTTGGGCATAAGAGTCCGTGATTTCTGTGGTGGAGATGATGCGAAACTCGTCGTCGGCCGCACAAAGGACTTTCATCTGTATCACCTGACTGTACAGCGCACTTCTGCCGTCGGCCTTCAAGGAATCCTGATATGCAGTAAACATGTTTTCCGCCTCTTCTTGTGTCAACTTTTTTGAAGCCGTTGCTTCGGTAGTTGCCGATTGTAAAGTCGCATTCAAATCGTCCATAAAAGAAGCCGAAACTCTTCGACCGGAAGAAGCCGATTTCTCAGGTGTTTTGGGCTGCTCAATTTCTTGCTTAGGCTCGGAGACTTGTGCAGTAGGAGTCGCTTGTGTTTTTTGAATAGGCGTAGAAGTTGCTTCAGTTTTGCCCATCGCTGCTGAAAGCCTTTCCTGGAGCGGGTTTCCAGAAATGCTTTGTTTAGGAGTAGTTGCAATTTCTGCGATGGGAGCAGTCGGCATTGTTCCTTCAATAGCCACCACATTTCTCGCACCAGTCGCTTGCATCAGGTAGCAAAGCCGAATGAGACAAAGCTCGGTATGCAGCCGTTTATTGCTCGCGTGGATGTATTTCATTTCGCTTTCGTTGAGCACATTTAGTGCCGACAAAAGAAAAGACGGAGGTGCTTGAGCAGCTTTATCAAAGTACATTTTCCGATGCTCACTGGGCACGTCCAGCAACTTCGCCATGCGGGCATCTTTGCAGAGCAATAAATTCCTGAAATGCTCTGAAAGCCCTTCTAATACTACGTTTCCTTCAAATCCTTTTTCCAAAACAGCATCGAGTTGCAACATTGTTGAACTCAAGTCTTGCGCCAACATCGCATCGGTAAACTGGAAGTAAAACGCAGCATCCAGCATGGCCAAATGCTCCATGGTAGCGGCATAGGTTATTTGTCCGCCTGTGAAGGAAGCAATCCTATCCAACATGCTCAAAGAGTCGCGCATGCAGCCCTCACTTTT
>JBDTKK010000368.1:0-5441 GCA_039935335.1 Chitinophagaceae bacterium | reverse complement strand
AAGGGATTCCTCTAAGAATATCTGTTACCAAGGCTTTCCCCTCCGAAAGAGTTTTGTTCATCTTCCAATTTCCGGCTACAATTTTTTTACGCATTCCCTATCTTTTGATTGAGGCCGCAATTTAGACTTTCATAGGGTAAAAGGTAAAGAGCCTTGGAATCGCGATGTGCATCGGGGCTACAGGAAGGGTTACTTCCTGGGCTCAGGAATCAATCTGAGGCTAGAACATACCGAAGCAGGTTTAAGTGCTGCCTATTAGTTCCTACTCCCGCAGTAAGCCATGACTTTTACATGTCCGTTCCTATACAACGAGCGCGAACTGTTATTCAAGATTTTTCCCGTACTTTTTCCACAATACCTCTGCCATGCACAATATCCGCCTAAAAGAACTCCAAGCCCAATACGCCCTCCTCACCGATGAGCATCAGCGTCTGGATACCTACATCGACATCGCCATGGAAATCCGTAATAACGACGTGGACGAAGCCATCAAAATGGCCAATGATATCATTGACAGAGCCGATGCAATAGACTATCCTCTCGCCAAAGGTCGCGGGCTCAACCTCAAAGGTTGGTGCTATTGGCGGCAAGGCAACTACGACGAAGGGCTCACCTTCCTCCAGCAAGCCCACGACATTGCTGGAGAAACCGACAACCTTCCGCTCAAAGCCCGGGTGCTCAACAATTTCGGCTACATCTATCGCGACCGCGGCGACCTTGCCACGGCCATGACTTTCTTTGAAAACGCTCTCGCGCTCAACGAAAAAATAAAAGACGAAGTAGCGCAGGCTGTCAATCTTTCCAGCATTGCCTATGTGCATTACGACCTCAACGATTATGAAAACGCCCTTGAGTTTGCCCTCCGCTGCCTGCCTACTTTCAGCAAGGCCAAAGACAATCACCGCCTCACCAGTCTCCGGCACATTCTGGGCAATATCTACTTCAAACTGGAGCAATACCAAGAAGCCCTACAATGCTTTGAGCAAAATCTGGCACACGCCGACCAGGGCACCGTACTTCATGCACTGTCACTTAGCGGCATCGGTAAAGTGTATTATAAAGATGGCCAGTCGGACGAGGCTGAACAGGTGCTCCTCGAAGCCATGGAAGAATCAGAGAAGTTGGCCGACGTAGAAGTACAGATTACCACCAACTATTACCTCGGCAGACTGCGCATGGATGAAGGCTCTTTTCGCAGAAGTAAAAACTGCCTTGAAACCGCCTTCGAACTTTCCGTGCAATATCATCGCCTGCATGATGAAATGAGCCTGCACGAGATGCTTTCCATGCTCTACGATAAGATGGGCGATGTGCCCAGAGCCTTCGGCCACCTCAAGGATTATGAGCGGTTGAAAGAAGAAATCTTCCAACAAAGGACGCTCAACAAACTGCGCAACCTACAGACACGGCAACAGGTAGAGCTGGCGAAAAAGGAAAAAGAAGTTGCAGAGCGCACGGCTGCCCTCAAGCAACAATTCATGGCCAATATGAGCCACGAAATCCGAACGCCGATGAACGCTATCGTAGGCCTGACGCGGCTTTTGATGGAAAAAGAACCCCAACCTCATCAGATTCGTTACCTCGATGCCATCAAGCAAAGTGCAGATAATCTTCTCGTCATCATCAACGACATCCTTGATCTTTCCAAAATAGAAGCTGGCAAAATCATCATCGAGCAAACCAACTTCTCGCTACGCCGCCTGATGGAAGCCGTCCGCGATATGCTGTTCCACAAAGCCGACGAAAAGGGCTTGCAACTACGTCTTTCTATCGACCGCGGCATACCAGATAAATTAGTGGGCGACCCTACTCGCATCAGCCAAATCCTTATCAACCTTGTGGGCAATGCCATCAAGTTTACGGAGAATGGTTTTGTTGAATTTAGAGTCTTACTACAATCTCAAAATCAAAACAACTGTACCCTACTTTTTGAAATCGAAGACAGCGGTATTGGCATCGATGCGGATTATATCGACAAGATATTCGAGTCCTTCACACAAGCAGGGACAGACACTGCCAGAAAGTTTGGTGGCACCGGGCTTGGCCTCACCATCTCGCGGCAACTCACCGACCTGATGCACGGCAAGATTGAAATAAAAAGTACGGTTGGCGAGGGTACTACTTTTACGGTTTCTATTCCTCTGGGAATTGCCGATAGCATTCCTGAAAAGGAAGAAGAGACTGCACTTTCTAAAAAAGATATCGATGCACTCAGAGCAACTAGAGTCCTGCTTGTAGAAGACAATGAATTCAACCGGATGGTAGCAGTAGATACTCTGGAAGAATTGCTACCTGGTATCAAAATAGACATTGCTGTGAACGGTGCAGAGGCGGTAGAAAAAGTAAAACTCCATCTTTATGATCTCCTGCTCATGGACATCCAAATGCCAGTGATGAATGGCGTGGAGGCGACCCTCATCATTCGCCAGGAATTGAAGCCACCAAGGAACGCCGTAAAAATCATCGCGATGACTGCAAATGTGCTTCAGGAAAACGTGCAGCAATATCTTGACGCTGGGATGAACGGATATTTGTCGAAGCCCTTCAAGACGGAAGAGCTTTTGCAGAAAATGAGTGCCGTATTGAACCTTGCGGACGTAGCACAAAAAGCAGAAAACCGGCCTGAAGTAAAACCAATTCAAGAAACCTTCAAACCGCTACCGGAGCGCGTTACAGACAAAACGTTCTTGAAACAATTTACTGGAGGTAAGGAAGATAAAATAGAAAAGTACGTGGGCATGTTCTTGGAAAATGCTCCCAGATTACTCAATCATTTGGATGAAGGTTTAAAGGCAAACGACCTCGGCGAAATCAAAATCGTAGCGCACTCGCTCAAGCCGCAGCTCACCTATATGGGCGTAAAGGAAGCCGTCAGCAATATCTTCTTGATAGAGCAAACCGCAGGTGGTGCAGGCGATATAGACAAGCTCCCGGAATTGATAGAACACCTGCACTTGGTGTGTAAGAAAGCATTTGCAGAACTCTCCATCAGCAATCATACTGACAAGCGATAGCAGTATCTTTATAAAAAGAAGTATTTTAACGCCTTCATTTACCGAATACACTATGGCTGAAAACAAGCGTCTCATCTTCCTCGTGGACGACGAACCAATTCAAAACGAAATGCTGAAGGATTATCTGTCAGAGCGTTTCTTGTACGATATCCGTGCTTTTGACAATGGCGAAGATGCCTTGCAAAATATGCACCTCAAGCCAGAGATTATGATCTTAGACTATCATCTCGAAGGCTCTAAAAAAGGAGCAAAAAACGGTGTCGAAATACTGAAAGAAGTGAAAGAAAAATACCCCGACACACAAGTAATTATGCTTTCGGGGCAAGACAAAATTGATGTCGCCGTGGACAGTATTAAGTTCGGTGCTTACGACTATGTCGTGAAGGGCGAAACGGCTTTTAGCCGCATGGAAAACACTATGAACAACGTTAGCGAGCTACACAAGATGAAGACCATCAACACCGCTATGCGCAAGACGATTATCTTCCTCTCCATCTCGATGGGTATTATTGTTTTGATATCGCTTTACCTATTCTTGTTTTATAGAAAGCCCTTTTGATTTTCGAGTTGAAGATTAACCCACCGCATACTGGGGACCTAACAATATGGGCACCACCAACTGCGGGACAAGAGCACTAAGAACTCTAAATGACACTACGATTTTGATGTGCATTGAAGATGGTTAGCATCACCTCTGGCTGAAATTCTTTGGGCAGAAATAGCGAAATAATTATTGCAAAACCGCACACAATTGCATCAATATGTCAAATTCAGCGGTGAGATATTTTGGTAGCAAGATTTCCAGCTTTTGCTTGGATTGGTAAGCTCTGTAGGAGCGATATGTTGGTTGCAAGACCTGCAGCTTTTGCTTGGATTGATAAGCTCTGTAGGAGCGGCATTTTGGTAGAATCTCAAGCTCCGGAGGAGCGATATTTTGGTGGCAAAATCCAAGGAATTATTTGGATAAGTAGGCATTTGCCCACCCCTCACACAACCGCGCCAAGCTGTAGAAAATCAAATCTGGGTGTAGGGGCTTCGCGTGCAACGCTCCAAAAAACTGGCGGCTCAATAACTCCGCACATTTGTGCGTCACATTACAGTAGCGCCTCCGCAACGACCAGCAACCATCCATTTAGAGGTTTCCCGCACCAAGGATAGAAGCGGAAATCCTTTTTTCGCTATCGACTACTTTTTGGGTTGATTGAGTTTAACGGGCGAAAAAAGATTGAAGCGTATAGCCCGTCCGGTGCCAAAAACCCCATCAACGGAGTACCAATTCCTGCTCCTTAATTGCCTTTCTAAGATTGATTAAACCGTAGCGCATTCTGCCCAATGCGGTATTGATGCTCACGCTCGTCATGTCCGCTATTTCTTTAAATGAAAGCTCGCCATAGATTCTTAGTGTCACCACTTCACGTTGCTCTTCAGGAAGGCCTTCTATGAGGTCGCGAACGCTTTGCCGTGTCTGTCGCTCTTCCATCCGCTCTGCGCCATTGGTATGCGCCATAGGCAACAATTCTATGATTTCCCGACCATCTTCTGTGGTCACTGATATCTGCAGACGCACGCGACGAAAATGATCCATGCAAAGGTTGTGAGCCACGCGCAAGGCCCAAGGCAGGAATTTTCCTTGCTCGGAATACCGACCACTTTTCATGGTCTTAATTATCTTCAAAAAGGATTCCTGAAAAATATCTTCGGCAAGATATTGGTCTTTCACGAGCATGTAGATGCTGGTGTATATCCTGTCTTTGTAACGATGGACAATCTGGGAAAGCGCAGCATCATTGCCAGCCTGATACATGGAAATGAGAGACGCGTCGGTACAATCCTGTGTGTATGTCATACTTTTTTGGGTACACCTTGACCTATGGCAAATTGTAAAAAGCTTGCTGGCGGCAGTGTGGTTAAGTAAAGTATGATGACGATAGGCGATTGTGTTTTTAGTACCTGATGGGTTGCAATGTTAGAAAAGGATTGGCAGAAAAGTTAAAAGAATTTCTAGCTTCCTTCCCGCATTCCCCTTATAAGACGGCAATATCTACGAAAACGTTGGGTAATTCGACTTTTATTTTTCCTTTCTGAAAAACTTGTGACAAAACAGTTTTCGAAATCGAAGCTCTTTGGAGCTTGTTTTGAATTTTCCAACACGCTAGGTGTTCCAAATTCTAGAAAATATTTCCTCTCTGAAACTCCGTGTCTCCGTGCTCCTGCCCGGCAGAAAGTAGTGGGTGGAAATTCCAAAAACTACTTTTTATACAGCTTGCTCTTAATAATGCCCCATTTGTGCAGCCGATGTGTGATGCTCACGCGCAGCACGCCAATACCATATTTCATACTCCGGCTGAAGTTAATAGAGCTTGCTTCTTCGAAATATTTGGTAGGGCAAGTCACTTCGCCAATTTCGTGGCCATTCATGAAAATCTG
>JBDTKK010000367.1:0-18958 GCA_039935335.1 Chitinophagaceae bacterium | reverse complement strand
AGCAAACCCGAGCTGCAGCCAATCTATTCGATGTTTATCTTGAAAAACTGAAAGAAGCCGGTCGCTATGATTTTACCGACATGATACTTTGGGTGCTGCGAGCTTTCAAAGAGGCTCCCGCCATTCTGCAACAATATCAAGAGCGATTTCAGTTCATTTTGGTGGATGAATTTCAGGATACAAATGGCGCGCAGAGCGAACTTCTTTACGAACTCACCAAGTTTTGGGACGACCCAAATCTGTTTGTAGTGGGCGATGATGACCAAAGTATTTATGAGTTTCAGGGAGCGCGAGTGAAGAATATTATCGAATTCTACGAACGCTTCGAAGAGCATATTAAGGTCATTGTGCTCACCGATAATTATCGCTCTTCCCAAGCCATTTTGGACATGGCAACAAGCTCTATCAACAACAACCAACAACGTCTCCTTAAACAGGTGCCATCGTTGAAGTTGAACAAGGATATTGTGGCCAAGAATCCTCGCTTCGCGGATGGAAAAGACAACATTAGGCCAAGGATAAAACAGTATCCAAATCTACTTCACGAGCAAGCAGATATTGTGATGCAAATTGAGGTACTTCGCGCTGCTGGCATGCCTTTACAAGACGTGGCAGTCCTTTATGCGCAGCACAAACAAGCCGATTTCCTGATGGTACTCTTAGAGCGAAAGGGGATTCCATATTCTGTAAAAAGGCCAGTGGATGTATTGTCCGTTCCGCTGATTAAAAACCTGCTTTTGGTGCTCCAATATCTTCAGGAAGAAAGGCAAAAATCATTTTCCGGCGAAGGGATTTTGTTCGAAATCCTTCATGCCCCTTACTACGGTATTGCACCGACAGACATTGCCAAACTATCGCTCTACATGAGCACGCTCCGTGGTGAAAACAAAACTTATTGGCGATTGGTGTTAGCACAGCCGCTCCTGCTCGAATCCTTGAATTTGGACACCGTTTCCGCCATACATCGCATTGGTAAATGCCTTGATGAATGGTTGATGACGATGAGCAACCTCACCCTTCCGCTTTTACTGGAAAAGATGGTTTATGAAAGTGGCATCATCGAGTTTCTCTTGCACGGCAAAGAGCCGGCGTGGGAAATTCAAGTGCTGCATACCTTCTTCCATTTCGTGCACGAAAACCATGAACGAACGCCCAAGCTTAATCTGCAATCCTTCCTCGACATGATTGAGAAAATGCAGGATGAGAAAATCAGTTTGCCTTTAGAAAAAGTAATCCAGCAAGACAATGGCCTAAGGCTATTCACCGCGCACGGAGCGAAGGGCACCGAGTTTGAGCACGTCTTTATATTAGGCGCTAATAGCGATTTCTGGGAAAAGAAAAGGGCAAGAACAGACATCTTCAAGCTGCCACCAATGGAGATGAATTTCAAAGACGAGGAGGAAAAGTCCTCTAGCGAAGAAGTGACCCGGCGCCTATTTTATGTGGCTCTTACCCGCGCTAAAAAAGCCTTACTGATTTCCTATTCTACCACCAATGAAAAAGGTGCTGAACGCACAGCTTCTAGCTTCATTGATGAGATTGCGCAACCGGAAGAGCATATTCTTACCAAACCTTCGGAAGAAGAAATGGTCAGCAGTTTGAGCTGGGCTATGTCGCCCGTACCTGAAGTGCAAATTGAACTGGCCGACAAGACGATAATTGCCCGCACGCTACAGAACTTCAACATGAGTTACAGTAGCCTTTCTAAATACCTACGCTGTCCTCTGGCTTTCTATTATGAGAACATTTTGAGGGTGCCGATGTTGAAAGGTGAAGCACTCGCCTTTGGCTCCGCAATACACAATGCTTTAGAGCGTCTTTTCAAAGAAATGAAGCTTAGGCAACAAGAATTTCCAAGCAAGGAAGAGTTGATAAAATTCTTCGAACAAAACTTCTATTTCGAAGGTGATGGATTACCTAATCCCGCCTACGAACGTCGCTTAGAGCAAGGCAGGACGGTACTTTCAGACTATTACGACACTTTCAAAAACACTTGGAGCAAGAACGTAGAAATCGAACTTTCAGTGAAACGATTCTATTTGGATGGCGTACCAGTCGTGGGCAAAATTGACAAGATTGAGATTGAAGAAAATGGCGTTCGGGTCATCGATTATAAGACGGGAAATCCCGACAATAATGCAGCTAAAAACATTGCGCAGCCCAACGTTAAAGAGCCTAATGGTGGCGATTACTGGCGGCAAATGGTATTCTACAAACTTCTTTTGGAAAACTCGAACGAGCTACATTGGAAAGTAAAAATGGGCACATTCGAATATGTGGAACGCAGCAAAACCACCGGTGAATACAAGAGCTTCAATGTACCCGTTTTTGAACAAGATGAACTAGCAGTACGTCAGCAACTGCGCAATACCTATGCGAATATTATGAATCAGGAGTTCAAAAAGGGCTGCGGAAAGGACGATTGTCAATGGTGCAACTTTGCGCGTCGCTATGAATTAATAAGACAGGACGCAGCAGATTTTGTGGAGATTGATGACCTCTAAATCCACAGCGATTCCCGAAAATATTTTACTCCAATTTTTTTGTGGACTTTACTAATCCTTTTCCGTTACATTTGCCCGCAATCCCTCAAATAAAGTAATTTATATTAAAATATGTTTTGGACACTTGAACTTGCTTCTCATCTTGAAGAAGCACCTTGGCCAGCCTCAAAAGACGAACTTATTGATTACGCAATTCGTTCCGGTGCGCCACTCGAAGTGGTAGAAAACCTTCAGGAGCTTGATGACGAAGGCGAAATCTATGAAGGTGTGGAAGACATCTGGCCGGACTATCCTACACAAGACGACTTCTTCTTCAACGAAGATGAATACTAAATAGTCTCTACATTTATCCCGAAAACCTCGCAGCAATGCGGGGTTTTTTATTGCTCGGTTTTCTCCTTTACATACTGTAACCAAGCTTCTACACTCTGCGCGTCGTCAACAGAAAAGTCGCCGATTTTTGTACGCCGCAATTCCTGCAAAAAGCCACCACATCCTAATAGAGCGCCAAAGTCTTGCGCCAAGGATCGGATATAAGTTCCGGTACTACAGACCACGTGAAAATGAACTTCCGGCAGACTCACTTTTGTGAGCTCAAAGGCTGTAATGCTTATTGGGCGCGGGTTAAGTTTCACCTCTTCACCGCTGCGGGCATATTCGTAAGCTCGTTTCCCATCTTTCCTTATGGCAGAATGAATCGGCGGCATTTGTAAAATATCGCCTACAAAAGTTGCTGCAACCTTCAATAAATCCGCCTCTGTTATTCCTTCTATCGACTTGAAATCCTCTGGCTCACTTTCCAAATCGAAAGTTGGCGTGGTAGCACCAAGATGGATGATGCCCGTGTATTCCTTCACCTGCTTTTGAAACTCGGTAATGCGTTTGGTAAACTTTCCACTACACACGATAAGTAAACCTGTGGCCAAAGGATCAAGCGTGCCAGCATGGCCCAGCTTAGCCTTCATCGGTTTCCGAAGCTTATTAATAACATCGAAAGAAGTCCAGCCGAGCGGCTTATCAACAAGCAATACTGCGCCTTCAGCAATTTCTTGCAGGCTAAGATTTTGATTCATTTATTCTTTTAGAAAGTTCAGCAAAAGGCAATGCTGCAGCGGCTCTAGCCTTTTAAAATACCTAATTCCTTTCCGGCCTTGGTGAAGGCTGCAATGGCTTTATCAAGATGCTCTCGGGTGTGCGCCGCAGAGATTTGAGTACGAATACGCGCCTGTCCTTTTGGCACGACAGGGAAGAAAAACCCAACCACATAAATGCCTTCTTCTAGCATAGCTGTAGCCAACTTCTGCGCCAGCACTGCATCGTAGAGCATTATTGGTACGATAGGGTGAATGCCCGGCTTGATATCAAAACCAGCTTCGGAGATTTTCTCGCGGAAATATTTCGTGTTGGCTTCCAGCTTGTCGCGGAGTTCGGTTGTTTCGCTAAGCATGTCTAAGACTGCGATGCTGCCACCGACAACACTTGGTGCGACTGTATTGGAAAATAAATAAGGTCGACTACGCTGACGTAGCATATCAATAATCTCCTTTTTACCGGAAGTGAAACCGCCGGAAGCCCCGCCCAGCGCCTTACCCAGCGTACTGGTAATGATGTCCACACGATCCATAACGCCGCACAATTCGTGTACACCACGCCCCGTTGCACCCATAAAACCTGAAGAGTGGCTTTCGTCTATCATCACGATTGCATCGTACTTGTCAGCGAGGTCGCAAATCTTATCCAACTGTGCGATGGTGCCGTCCATGGAAAACACAGAATCTGTGACGATAAAACGCGTGCGCTTATCGGAATGGAGCTGCAATTGGCTTTCTAACTCTTCAAGGTTGTTGTGCTTATATCGAGCACGAACGCATTTCGTGAGCCTCACGCCATCGATTATAGAAGCATGATTGAGCTCGTCCGAAATAATGACATCATCATCACCAAGTAAGGGTTCAAAAACGCCGCCATTAGCATCAAAGCAAGCAACGTAAAGAATAGTGTCTTCTGTACCAAGAAACTTGCTAAGCTTAGCTTCTAGCTCTTTGTGAATGTCCTGCGTGCCGCAAATAAACCGTACCGAGCTTAGGCCATATCCGCGTTCGTCAATTGTCCTTTTAGCCGCTTCAATCACCTTTGGATGGGAGGAAAGGCCGAGATAATTGTTGGCACAAAAGTTTAGAACCGTTTTGCCATTCACGGTTATTTCCGGGCCTTGTTCACTGGTAATGATGCGTTCGTTTTTAAAAAGACCCGCTTCGGAAATCTCCTTGATTTCTGACTGAATGCGTTGGTAGAAAGCTTTGCTGGACATTTGATGTTGCTGTTTTGAGGCGGTAAAAATAGAGAGATGGCGCTAAGTAGGCCGAAATACTCCGATCAAAGTCCAATTATCACCGAAGGAAGGCTGCATTTTTGCAGCAATTAGAATTATGCGTTATTACATTATTGCCGGCGAGGCTAGTGGGGATTTACATGGCAGCAGGCTGATAAAAGCTTTGCGTCAAAAAGATAAATCCGCTGAAATCCGTGCCTGGGGCGGCGATAAGATGCAAGAAGCCGGTGCAACCTTGGTGAAACACTATCGCGATTTGGCCTTCATGGGCTTTCTGGAGGTTGTCAAACATCTTGGTACTATTCTGCGCAATATTGACTTTTGTAAAAAAGATATCAGCGAATTCAAACCTGATGTACTCATTCTGATAGACTATCCAGGCTTTAATCTACGCATTGCGAAATGGGCGCACAGCCAAAATCTCAAGGTGGTTTATTATATCAGTCCGCAAGTTTGGGCCTGGAAAGAAGGGCGTATAAAAGACATCAAAAAGTATGTCGACAAAATGCTCGTGATTTTACCTTTCGAGGAAGAATTTTATAAAAAATGGAAATACGAAGTCAGCTTCGTCGGTCATCCATTATTGGAAGCAATTGATGAAGAATTGGCGGAAGAAGCTATTCCCTTAAACACCGAAAAGCCAATAGTGGCTTTGCTTCCAGGAAGCAGAGCGCAGGAGATTGGTAAGAAATTACCCTTGATGTTGGAAGTGGCAAAAGGTTTTCCAGACTATCAATTTGTGGTGGCCGGAGCACCCTCACAGCCAGATGAGCTTTATGAAGAATTGATTGGTAAAGTACCGGTGATTTTACTACGAAATGATACCTACAATTTGCTTCGCCAAGCTCATGCTGCAATAGTGACTTCGGGTACGGCAACTTTAGAAACAGCTTTATTTGGACTGCCGGAAGTAGTGGTTTATAAGGGCAATCCAGTTTCCTTCTGGCTGGCTAAGAAGTTAGTGAAAGTGCCTTTCGTTTCACTTGTCAATTTGATAATGGGGCGAGAAATCGTGAAGGAATTATTGCAGACGGACTTCAATAAAAAGACCTTGAATGAGGAGTTAAACAGGTTGTTGAACGATTTTAAATATCGCGAGGAAATGAAGGAAAACTTTGGGCAACTGCGGGAGAAGTTAGGTGCGGGAAATGCGTCAGAGTTAGTGGCGGAGGAGATTCTGATCTTGTTGAAAATCCACCACTGAGACACTAATAACACAAAGAATCACTAAGGTTTAGGCGATGAAATCCTACTGACTTCGAAGCCTTTCCGAAGAATTCAAAAATAGCTATGCTACAACACTAGGAAGTGCGAGTGCTACGGGAGCAATCAAAGATGAATGGAGCGTCTCAACAGTCGATGCACAGCGAATCTAAAGCTGGTCAAAAAAAATTTCTAACCTCGCCAAGCAATCATGCTGATTTCTACATTTACACCTTTGGGAAGAGCCGAAACCTGAACCGTCTCGCGGGCAGGAGCGGTGGCGGCATCAAAATGCTGGCCATAAACTTCATTGACAGCGGCAAACTGCCCCATATCTAGGAGAAAGATGCTAGTTTTTACCACATTTTCGAAAGTCATTCCAGCAGCTTGAAGGATAGCTTTGAGGTGAGTCATCACTTTATCTGTTTCGCTGGAAATATCCTCGGTATGCAGCGTTCCTGTTACAGGGTCGAGTGCTATTTGGCCAGAGATAAAAAGGAAGCCTCCGGCAACGGTGGCTTGATTGTAAGGACCGATTGGCGCAGGTGCGGCGTTTGTGCTGATAATTTGCTTTGAATTCATGGAAGCAAAAGTAGTGATAGGCGGTACTTTTGCAAGCGAAAATGGCACTCTTACTACATATTGATACTTCGGGCTCGCCAGGATTGGCAATGCTGGCGAAGGATGGGAAAATAATTAGTTCAAAATCTTCGGAAGGCGAGCGGGAACATGCGGCACATATCAATGGAATGATTGCTGATGTTTTGGAAGAAGCTAAAGTGGGTTTTGGTGATTTAAATGCGATTTGTGTGTGTAATGGCCCAGGTTCTTATACAGGTTTGCGGATAGGTTTATCTACCGCGAAGGGTCTGTGTTATGCACTTTCCATTCCATTAATCACGCATAATAAACTGGAACTTTTGCTTGCTTCTTGCAAATTTGAAAAGCAGGATCAGGAGAATTTAATGGCACTGATACCGGCGAGGGCAGGAGAATATTTTGTAGCTGCCGAAGGTGAGAACTTAGAGATTAAACCGTGTCATCTCCCACAATCCGAACTTGAAATTTTAATTAAGGAAAGCCTTGAAAACACTATGATTACAGGAATTATTCCAGAGGATTTTCAAGAGTTTTTAAAATCCAATAGCGTTAGCGTTTCCTTTCAAGAAAAGGCGCATTTTGAAGTTGCTGTTTGGGCTTCTCTTAGTAATGCTCGCTTTTTGGAAAATAATTTCGCGAATCTTGCCTATTGTGAGCCGGAATACTTAAAGTCTGCTTATATTTTGGCGCGTTCGGACGGCAAAAATGGCTAAATGGTTGGCAGAATAGTTGTATTTAACGCCAACTTAACAGCGTTGCATTATTCTAACTTTGTGGATATAGCTAGAAGGCGTATGTTTGCACCGCAAATAGCAAAATTTTTTTATTTTTCACTAATTTCATTAAGTAAGATGGAAACAACAATGACAGGGAACACCCTGGTAATCCGCAAGGACGAGACAAGCAACGACAGCATCAAGCTGGATTATGTTGCTATTAAGACTGCCGCAATGACTTTGCGTGCTATCAACCACAAGTTGCGCCAGCAAATTGTACGCCTTTTGGAAGAGCATAAGCGTATGAACGTGACTGACATCTATGTGAAGCTTCGCTTGGAGCAAAGTGTTGCATCTCAGCACTTGGCTATCCTGCGCCGCGCAAACATCGTCCGTACAGAGCGCGATGGCAAGTTTATTCATTACAGCCTTAACCATTCACGCATTGCAAATATTGCAAAATTCGTTGAAGAATTGGTTAGCAGCGATGACGCGCCACAAACAACTCGCAAAGCAGCTACTACTACCGAAGCTCCTGCTCCAGTAAGCCCTGCTCCTGCAATGGGTAGCAACTTGTAATTAATCATTACACGCTGAATTTAATAAATTCAGCATTCAAGAATCCCGACGCTGTAATAGTGGTCGGGATTCTTGTTTTATATTGAGTTGTATTTCTATTTTAGGTGACTAGCATCATTACCAAGTTTGAACCTCGCGCTCCAGAAGAATGTCAAATTTTGCCTCTACCGAGGACAGAATTTCTTGTGATAGTTCCCAGATCTCTGTGCCAATTGCACCACCAACATTCACCAATACAAGTGCCTGCCTGTCGTGTACCCCTACATTTCCTCGGCGGAAGCCCTTCCACCCACATTGTTCTATCAACCAAGCAGCAGGTACTTTAATTAAAGTATCTTCTTGCGTTGAAAATCCAGGAATCGATGGGAATTTTTCTTTTAACTCTTTATAATGCGAACTAGCAATAGTTGGGTTTTTAAAAAAAGACCCCGCATTACCAATGACTTTAGGATCGGGTAATTTGCTCTTCCTGATATTTATTACAGCTTGGGCGATATTGGCTATACTTGGGTCGCACTGCATTGACGTAAGCTCATCCTTAATTGCCCCATAATCGGTATGGAGTTTTGGCGCTTTACTCAATTTGAAAGTAATGGAACAAACATAAAACCTACCTTTCAATTTATTCTTAAAGATGCTATCACGGTAGCCAAAATCGCAAGCTGCATTTTCAAAAGTCACCAATCGATTCTCGTCCCAAATCCACACTTCCATCTCCGTTATCGTGTCCTTCACTTCCACGCCGTAGGCACCAATATTTTGGATGGGCGCAGCACCAACAGTGCCTGGAATTAAGGCTAGATTTTCAATGCCGCCCCAACCCTGTTTTACTGCATACATCACGAATTCATGCCAGTTTTCACCACTGCCCACCCGGACAATGACCGAGTCTCTGTTTTCTTCCAAAAGCGTTATGCCTCTGATTGAATTTTTCAAAACTGTTCCTGACGTAAATTTTTCTAAAAGAACATTGCTACCGCCACCGAGAACCCGCCATGGCCTTGGGTTCTGGCTCAATTTGGAGAATACTTCAAGTTGTTTAACTTCTGAAATTTCCAGAAAGGAATCTGCGATCGATTCAATCCCAAAAGTGTTGAAATTTTTAAGGGAAAATGATTTTTGGAGAATAGGGAAATTCACGATTAAGCTTGCTTGGGCGAAGGTTTGGAAATACGGTGTTGAAAATATTTGAAGATGCCGACCACCGAAGTATAATTGAGCGGAAACTCAAGTAATACGTGCAGGTAGCTCAAAAAGAAGAGCCAAATAAGTCCCAAAGTGTAGCTGTACAAGTAGATGCAAATAGAAACCAACCAGATAGCAACTACTACTACAAAGCGTTTTCTCGGTACTTTATGCCATTGAATTACGCTGGTTTTTGAAAACCAGTTCAGGTAATGATAGGTATAGGCAAAAGCGATAAAACGCATCACGAGGATGCCAGTTTTGGAATGAAAGACTTCGTTCATCCAATACTTCAATGTATCGCTTCCTGCGGCAGGTTTCATTCCAAAATACTCGGAAAGCGTGGCTACATGCAGGCCAAAGAATCCACGGCCCTTCTCTCCGAAATACATCTTTTGCCCGACTTCACTAAAGCCCCAAGGTTTGAAATCCGGGAAGGAATAATAGAGTAAAACAGGACAAAGCAGTAATAAGAAAACTGCTATAATGCCAAGGCGACTTTTACTTTTTAGCGCACCATAAAGCATGAACAATCCGGTAAAAACATAGACATGCACCAAGGTTGGAAGAAACACGCCGAGCCATAGTGCGAAATGCTCAGAAAGTTGCGAGCTGACCACGATTAAAACGATGAGACCAATCCGCAAAAACACTGATTTTACGAAGGCAAAAACAGCCCCGGAAAGCAACCCGATATAAGCGAGCCATAAGAGAAAATTGGCAGGGAATTCCAAGGAAAAAATCCCAATCAAGCTATAATAACAGACTGTGATTAGGAGGCCAATTATGAGGAGCATCAAGGCATCGTATTTTCCCTTTGCAAAATAATTTCTGTCGTGCAGCCAACTAATCTCGGTGAGGTAATGCAGCGGGCCAAGTATGGCATAGGAAAACAGAAACAACTCCAACGGTATCAAAATAGCTACGACGCAGGAAAACAACATCAACCCAATATTGAGTGCATCAATCTTCTCCGTTGCAGAAAGGCTCATGGCCGTAAAGATATTACACGACTGATTTCAGAGCAGAGGGATTTACCATAATTCCGAGTCCGTTGCCTTCGCTTAAAGTCACGTAGCCTTCTGCATCATAATTCAGTCCTTTGGCATTTGCTTCGGTCAATAATAATGGCCCATCTGCATCCAAAAAATCTACCGCCGAAGCCATGTGAACCAAAGCTGAGGTGCCAATAACGCTCTCGTTCATATTGCCCAACATGATGCTCAAATTCAATTTTCTCGCGTCCTCAATCATGCGTAAAGCGGGCGTGATACCGCCACATTTTGTGAGCTTGATATTGATACCGTGAAAAGAATTGGCACAACGAGCCACATCTTCTTCTTCCACGCAAGCTTCGTCTGCAAACAGCGGCAAACTAGACTGCACCTTGAGTGCGGCCATTTCCTCCCATTGGCTTTTGGGTAGCGGTTGTTCTAACAATACAACGCCCAGAGCTTGCAGTTCTGGCAAAAGTCTTAGTGCTTCGTCGTAGCTCCATCCTTCATTCACATCTACTCGGAAAGCTGCGCCTGTAGCAGATTTCAGGCTGCGCAGCAAATCGATATCGGAAGCTTTAGCAAGCTTTATTTTATACACTTGAGCAGGGTGTGCTTTCATCTTTTCAAGCATCACCGAAGCGGTATCCAGCCCAACCGTATAATCGCAGAGTACTTTCCCTGGATTAGAGAATTGAAGCATTTCAAAGAGCGGTTTCTTCTTAAGCTGTGCATATAAATCCCAGCCTGCCATGTCGAGAGCCGCCATCAGAAAATGTTGTTCGGGCAGGAGGTGATGCAAAAAATGCCAAAAGCGCCTTGGGTCGGTAAGAGAATAGGGCTTAATAACGGATAGGGCACGTACAATGCTTTCGTGCATGGACTCCACAGTTTCGTTGTAATAGGCTATTTCGGGTGCTTCTCCCCAGCCAATAAAGGGGCCGAAGCCTAGAGCAACGACGAGAGCGTTTTGCTGGGTCTTAGAGCCCTTAGCAATCGTGAAGGGGTATTGGAATGGAAGTTCGGTACGGAAGGTTTTGATCTGTAGCATAGGGAATGATGGGCAAATTTAGGACTTGAATTGTCCGCTCTCCGTATTCCTGATTCGGTGGCAAATCAAACTTGAATCTTATCAGGATTTACTCCTAAAAAGATTGTTTAGAAGAATCCCTCTTACGAAAAGTGGGCTATCAAAATTCACAAAAAAAATCCCCGCTACTTTTAGTAGAAGGGATTTGTTTGACTGCAAATTGCAATTATTTTCTGCGTTTGCTATTACTAAAATAGTTACCGGGCTGTGAATTATTGTTGCCATCTGGCGATCCGAGGCGATCCATTACACAACGGAAACCAACAGTTGCGGAGGATTGATCTGCCTGCATAAAGCGCCGAGTGCTTGGACTCATGTAATAAGCACGATCATTCCAAGACCCACCTTTAATAACCTTTGCTTCATCACTAATAAGTGTTGTCTTACCAAAGTCGTAGAAATAGGGATCTTGTTTGCTGCCATCTTCATAGTCGCGAACATCAGCAGAGTGAACGGGATTATAAGGATTTTTAGCAAGTTCTGTAGAATCTAGGAAGCGTTTAGGGATGTTGCCGAGGCTGTCCTTATCGGCCAGAGTATTATCTTCTGCGAGACGTTGAAAGCCTTCGTAAACGTTACCACGGAATGGTGCAAAGTCAGCTTGATCACTGGTGATAGGGCGATAAGTATCCAAAGTCCACTCGCTCACGTTGCCAGCCATGTTGTAAAGACCAAAAGCATTTGGCTTGTATGAAAATATGGGAGCGGTACGGTCGGCATTATCATTCAAGCCACCTGCAACGCCCATTACGTCGCCACGGCCACGTTTAAAGTTGCCGAGGAATTCTCCTTGATAAGAGTTGCGCAATCCATAACGGGTACCTTCTTTTGGCCCCCAAGGATAGACATTACGGTCGGTAATAACTTCTTCACCACGACGACGTTTGTTTGCAGGCTCCGGATTATTACCAATCAGGCCGAGAGCTGCATACTCCCATTCTGCTTCCGTTGGAAGGCGATAGTTGGGAAGTAGCAATCCATCTGCATAATTAAAGGCTCTTTTACCAGAACCATTTGGATCAAAATCCTTTTTCCGGTTGTTACCAGCAAGGCCTTCATATTGACCATAGATGTAGGTCTCGGTTGTGAACACATCCTCATTAGAATAGTTAGGGTTCTTTTTCAGAGCGCCTTTTTTCAAGAGCAGGTATTCGTTTACGCGGTCAGAACGCCATTTCGCGTATTCATTACACTGATACCAGTTGACGCCCACAACCGGATAATAGTTGTAAGCCGCGTGCTGGAAATAGTATTCCACTTGAGGTTCGTTGTACTGCAAAGCTTTGCGCCAAACTGTTGTGTCGGGACGAACTTTTTGGGCGAGCTGAGGATAGTCGGAACCATAAGCCCGACCAATCCAATAGACGAACTCGCGGTATTGGACGTTCGCAACTTCTGTTTCGTCCATGTAGAATGAAGACACAGACACTGTGCGCGGAATATTATTCCGCTGGTAGCCCAAATCCTCTTCGGTTTGCCCCATGGTAAACCGACCACCTTCAACGAAAGTGAGACCTGGCCCTATCTGCTGCCCTGGGTATTTGCTTACGTCAAAGCCCCCGAGCTTAGGGTCATTATAATCCCAACCTGTCTTATCAGAGTTGGCTGTACTTCTATTGCTACCGCTGGAGCAGGAGCTGAACAAAGTGGCTGTTCCAAGACAGAGGACACTAAGGCCAACAAGCGTTCTTTTCATCATCATCAATATGGAGAGATAGTTTGTGAAAAACTGTTAAAAACCGTTACAATGATAGAGCAGTTTTTCTGAAAATTCAAGACTAACAAGAAAATCTTTTTTCCGGAGGCCAAATTTCTACTCTTTACCCTTTCATAATAATGTCAGAATAATGCCGTTTTAGTACTCTGAAACGGCGTTATTGTAGGCTTCCAGCCTCCATTTGCGTAATTTTGAGAGCTTTCCATTTTATCTCCAATTATATTCTTTATGAGGCAGTTTTTTTCGGCAATTCTTTTCCTTTTTGCACTTCTTGGAGCAAAATCATCTTTTGCGCAGCACTTCAATATCGCTGCATCCGATTTGCGCTATGGATACTTTGTGAAGGACATTCCCCTAAAATCTTTTGCACTCCCAGAAGTAAACTTAACGGGGCTCAGCTATGTTCCAATTTCAGCTCTTCCTAAAAAGGTCACTCCTACTTCGCCAAACAATTTTTCGATGGCAATTGGGGAAGAGCGAAAGCAAGCTTTTTTACGGATTCGAATTCCCGTTTTTAGCAACAATTCTAATGGCCAATTGCAAGCACTCAGCTCTTTCACTATTAATATTCAGGAGCAGGATAATACACCAAAGTTAAAGTCTGCACTTGCGAATGCTAAGACAACAGGAGCCGCTTCCCCACTGGCTTCTGGCACTTGGTACAAAATCGCTTTGGTCAATCGAGGGGTCTATAAAATCGACTACGATTTCATTAAATCAATGGGCGTAGATCCAGCAACTATTAATCCTGCAAACATCCGGATGGTAGGTAATTATGGAGGTGTCATTGATGAGAATAATGCCGTAGAACATCCAATTGGCCTCACCAATATTTCGACTTGGATAAATGATGGTGGGGATGGGAAAATCAATACGGGAGACTTTATCGCTTTTTATGCCCGAGGGAATATGCGTTGGGATAAAGACAGCCTCCGCCAGCGGTTTGTACACGTCAAGAATATCTATGCCGACAGCAGTTATTGCTTTATCTCTTTCGATGCCGGAAATGGTAGTCAAATTATGGCTGCGTCGATGGTAGGCAATCCAAACATCGTGGTGAATTCCTTCAACGATTATGATGCGCATGAGGTGGATCTTTATAATCCTGGAGCCTTTGGCAAAGAATGGTGGGGAGAAAAGTTCGGATTAGGCTCAATGGCGCAGCCAGAGCGGACTTTTTCATTTCCACTACATAGCAATATCGACTCTGTGGGTATCCGCATATCCGTTGCCTCAAGATCTGTTGTTGCTGGCAACCAAATGAGTCTTTCGTTGAATGGAGCACCGATTGCAAAATACTATTTCAATGCCGTGAGCTTGGAACAAGACAGCAACCCTGTGAGCGTTGGATTGACGGACACGAAAGTGCCCATTAACGCCTCTTCTGCTACTGTTTTGCTCAGCTATAATGCCAGCTCCGATGCCATTGGCTATCTTAATTACATCGAATTGAATTGGCGTAGAAATCTAGCTTTTGATGGTGATAATTTTTCCTTTCGAGATTGGAGAAGCGTAGGCATTGGAAAGGTTGCCAACTACCAAATCAGCAACGCCCAAAACGGCTGTCAGGTATGGGATGTCACCAATCCTGTCCAGCCCCAAATAATGAGTGGAACATTAAGCGGCAATACCTACAGTTTTAGCCAAAATGCAGACTACCTGCACGAATTTGTAGGCCTGACAGGTAGCAATTTTTCGACACCATTTTTCATAAAAAAAGTGGACAACCAAAACCTAATGGGTAGTGATATTCCAACCCTCACCATCGTCACTTTCCCTGCCTTTCTGAATGCCGCGAATAACCTAGCAAATTTTCATCGAAATCACGATGGGATGAAAGTGCTCGTGGCCACTACAGACCAGGTGTACAACGAATTTTCCAGCGGCGGACAAGACATCAGCGGCATCCGCGACATGATGCGTTATTACTATCTCGAAGCAGGAAATGATACTAGTCTCCTCCCAAAGTATTTATTGCTTTTTGGGGATGCTTCCTACGACTACAAAAACAGATTGGACAACAATAGCAATTTCGTTCCCACCTTCGAATCTGCTGATGGCGTGAGTGTCGATTTGTCTTACACTGTAGATGACTTTTATGGCTTCCTAGACAATAATGAGAACATGAGCGACTATTCCATTCCTAATACATTGGACATTGGTATTGGAAGAATCCCCGTGAATACACCTACTCAAGCGGATGATGCTGTCAATAAAATCCTTGCTTACAACGACCCTAAATCGCTCGGACCTTGGAGGCTCAACAATACCTACATCGGCGACAATGAAGACTGGGCAGGACATCATGAAGAAGATGCAGAAGCCGTTGCTGCCGTGGTGCAGGAGAAAAGCCCTTTTTCCAACGAAACCAAAATTTATCTCGACAACCTTCCATTTGTATCCACTCCGGGTGGCGAACGTTGCCCCGATGCCAATAAAGCTATCAACGACCAAATTTTCAAGGGCACATTCTTGATAAATTATACTGGTCACGGTAGCATCGTGACGCTAGCACATGAGCGCATACTTACCAAAGAAGATTTCTCGCTATGGCAGAACCTGTACAAGCTTCCCTTTATGGTAACTGCTACATGCGATTATGCCCGCTATGACAACCCTGCGTATGTATCCAACGGGGAGCAAATGATTCTTGAAAAAAATGGTGGAACCATTGCTATGCTTACGACCACTGGGGCTGTTTATGCAGGTGTCAATGCACAAATCAATCAGCAATTTCTGCAGGAGCAATACACCCAGCGAAATGGTATCTGGCCCACTTTCGGCGATGCTATTCGTGCCGGCAAAAACATCACTTTCCAACATGGATCCGACCCTGGAACATTGCTCAATTTCTATCGCTTTACCCTCCTTGGAGACCCTGCGTTGCAGCCCGCTTTTCCAAAGCATGTAATACATACGGACTCCATTAAAGTAACAACGACAAATAGCCAAGTAGATACAATTAAAGCACTTGGGAATTATACCGTAAGCGCCCATGTCAGCACTACATCTGGTGAGCCAATTAATGATTTTAATGGACGGGCGTACGTCACCATCTTCGATAAAAAACGGCATATTTCCGTCTTCACAAAAGCAAATGGAGAAATCCAACCACCAATTCCCGTTTCTTGGGACGTGCGCGATAATGTCATTTTCAAAGGCATCACTACCGTAACAAACGGCAAGTTTTCCTTCTCATTTATTGCGCCCAAAGACATGGATTACAACTTTGGCGAAGCTCGCATTTCCTACTATGCCGAGAATGGAGAAACAGACGCTGCAGGGATGGATACAACCGTTCAGGCAGGAGGTTTTCAGGATGGTGTGATTGCAGATAATGACGCGCCAATTGTGACACCTTATATCGGCGACACACTCTTCCGCGATGGCGGCGTGACGGGCACTAATACACTACTGTATGTGAAATTGAGCGACGAAAGCGGTATCAATGCTTCTGGAAATGCAGTGGGACATGATATCACGGCAGTTCTTGATGGCGACGACCAAAACCCTTACGTCCTCAACGATTATTATGAAACAGAACCGAATACCTACAAAGCAGGGCATGTATCTTTTCCTGTTTCTGGACTAGCAAATGGCAAGCATACTTTTACAGTAAAGGCTTGGGATGTCTATAATAATTCTGGAACGGGCACTGTAAATTTTGTCGTAAGCGATGGTAAAGTGATGAATGTCGACAACCTGATTAACTATCCTAATCCCTTCAGCAACATCACCCATTTCTTCTTCGAACACAATCACCCTGACGAAGAATTGAACGTGCAAATTGCCATTTATGATATGAAGGGCATGCTTGTCCGGACTATTAACCAAAATTTCACTCCGAGTGGTAGCCACAGTAATGAAATAGATTGGGATGGCCGAGCAGACAACGGAGCGTTGCTGCTCAATGGAGTTTATCCGTACAGATTTATCGTCAGTACGCCATCAGGAATAAAAGGCACTGCATACCAAAAGCTAATCATCCTGCGTTAAAGTGTTTCGCAAGATGCAGCTTCCTCCCTGAAAGGCTTACTTTTGCGCCTATTTTCAAAAAAAATTAAGAGTTTAACCCGAATAAATGTCAAAGCGCTTTTCAATAGTTGGCCTGAGCTTAATAGCTGGCCTTGTAAGTTCCTCTGCGTTTGCGCAAAAGTCAAATGTGGATGGTAGCAGCATCAACACCATCACAACCGCAGTACCCTTTCTGCGCATTTCTCCAGATGCTCGTAGTGGAGGTATGGGTGATGTAGGCATTGCCTTAAGTGCTGATGCCAATGCTCAATTTTGGAATGTTGGTAAGATTCCATTTTGTGAGAAAAACTACGGTATCTCGCTTACCTATACACCATGGCTCAAAGACCTCGTGCCAGATATCTTTTTGGCCTACATCTCCGGCTACGCAAAATTTGGCGAGAACCACAATCAGGCTATCTCCGGTTCCTTGCGCTATTTTTCTTTGGGCGACATCAATTATGTTGATATCAATGCCTCGCCAACCGGCACTGGTAAGCCTCGCGAGTTCTCTTTAGATCTCGGTTATTCCCGCAAGCTTTCCGAATTTCTTTCCACTGGTATCACCCTCCGATACATCCATTCTGCCATCGCTTCAGGCATTAGCAATAACCAAGGTGCCGACTACAAACCAGGCAATACCGCAGCAGCAGACGTAGGAGTTTATTATACCAAAACTCACGAAATTGATGAATTCCGCAAACGCAATTTTTCTTTTGGTGCAGTGATTTCTAACCTTGGTGGCAAGATGTCTTATTCTTCTACCCGAAAAGATTTCATTCCCATCAATCTCGGGCTGGGCGTGGCTTACACCAGCAAGTTTGACGAGTTCAACAAAGTAACCTTTGCACTCGATGTAAATAAGTTGCTGGTTCCGACTCCGCTGGATAGCTCTACAAATGGCACACCTTCCTATTACTACCCCGACAAGACCGTTGTATCCGGAGTTTTAGGTTCCTTTAGCGATGCTCCAGGCGGCTTTAATGAAGAACTTCGGGAATTCAACTTCTCCGTTGGTGCAGAATATTGGTATCAGGAGCAATTCGCCATTCGTGCAGGCTATTTTTATGAAGATGCCACCAAAGGCGACCGCAAATATTTTACTGTCGGCCTTGGCGTGAAGTACAATGTCTTCACCTTGAATGCTTCTTATCTCGTACCAAGTGGTTCAGGTATCAGCCGCAACCCATTGAGCAATACACTACGCTTCACCTTAGGCTTTGATTTCAATGATTTTTCTGCAATCAGCACAGGTAATAGCGACGGAAGTACTAGCACTCAGTAAATTTAGTCACGAAGGTTTAAAAAAGGGCTAAGCACAATGCTTAGCCCTTTTTTGTGAGCACTTTTTGCTCACAGATACCGCAGATTTCAACTGATTTTTCCAAAGGAGAATCGATGCATAAATCATCACTAAGGGGTCTTCAAATCTGTACCAAATAACGACCACAAGCGACTCGGGCAGGAATTTTTAATTCTGAATAGGTAAGGGATAACCTCCAGCCGCCATCGTTGCCGCAGCTATTCTTCGCCGAGCGTCTTTTGTGTTGAAGCTTTCCACTTTCGTAAATCGTTTTAAGCCCATCAACATCATTCTTTGTTCATCGCCTTCAGCAAATGCATTGATGGCATTGCGCCCTGCATGAGCAATTCTATCCGCAGCATCACTAAGGAATACATGGGCAGCATCCGCCACCAAATCGGCTTGTTTATGCCCCGCTGCTTGCATCTTTATCGCACGTAACAAGAGGCTTTCCGCTTCGAAGGTGTCCATTGCCATATCAGCGAGGTACATCAATATTTCCTGCTCGCTTTCTATCTTATTCATGAGCTTTTGAACCGCTGCACCCGCGCACATTAGTACAGCCTTCTTGAAAGATTCAATCACTTTTTGCTCTGCTGCAAATGCACCTTCCGCTTCATTGCCAAAATCCGGGATACTCATCAACTCCTTACTCACAGCCATTGCCGGCCCCATAAGGTTTATGCGGCCTTTCATGGCTCGCTTCAAATACATGTCTAA
>JBDTKK010000366.1:0-7306 GCA_039935335.1 Chitinophagaceae bacterium | reverse complement strand
AACTTCAAAAGAGCTCTCGAAAAGAGTCAATTAATTCCCATGCTCCTACCCGAACATCTAAGCATCTCCTTCTTTCAAAACGGCCTGCCAGAGCAGATTAGCGTGTCTGAAGCTTTGATGCAACGTGTGACCGACAATCGCAATTTCCTCGATGAAAAATTAAAGGGCGGTGACACCTATTATGGCATCAACACAGGCTTCGGCTCGCTTTGTGATGTACGGATTGCGCCAGAAGCATTGAGTCAGTTGCAGGAAAATCTGGTCTGCTCACATGCTTGCGGTATGGGCGATGAAGTACCAGAAGAAATTGTACGCCTGATGCTGATTTTGAAAATTCAAGGGCTTGGTCGAGGCTTTAGTGGAGCACGTCCGGAAACAATTAATCGTTTGATAGAACTCTACAATCTTGGGATTATTCCGGTAGTTTATGAGCTGGGTTCACTCGGTGCTTCCGGCGATTTGGCACCCTTGGCTCATCTCAGTTTGCCGCTCATTGGCAAAGGGGAAGTGAACTACAAAGGTAAGAAACGAGTTGCTGTAGAAGTGTTGCTGGAACTTGGCTTAAATCCTTTGAAACTCGCTGCCAAAGAGGGTTTGGCCTTGTTGAATGGTACTCAATTTATGAGCGCTTATGGTGTGTGGAGTCTGGTAGCTGCGCGTCGATTACTGGGTTGGGCAGGCGTTATCAGTGCCATGTCTGTGGACGGTTATGATGTAAAATCAGAACCTTATCGCGAAGCAATTCATCGCCTTAGGCCTCATGTTGGTCAGCAAGAAGTAGCCGCGCAAATGCGGGAATATTTGGCCGGAAGTGAAATACAAACGCAGCCCAAAAAGCAAGTTCAAGACCCTTATTCTTTTCGTTGTATTCCTCAAGTGCATGGAGCTAGTGCCGATGCTATTCGAGTCGCCGTAGATGTGGTAGAAATTGAGCTGTCTTCCGTAACGGATAATCCATTGGTAGTGGCCAACGAAGACTCCATAATTAGCGGAGGGAATTTCCACGGACAACCATTGGCCTTACAGCTCGACTTCCTCGCAATTGCTTTGGCGGAGCTTGCTAATATTTCCGAGCGGCGCACTTATTTATTGGTTTCTGGTCAGCGTGGATTACCACCTTTCCTTGCGCCCAACGCGGGTTTGAACAGCGGCTTCATGATTGCACAGTACACTACTGCGGCTATTGTCAGTCAAAATAAAGGCTTGTGTATGCCTGCTTCGGTAGATAGTATTGTGAGCAGCAACGGCCAAGAAGACCATGTGAGTATGGGTGCCAATGCGGCCACGAAATTGCGGCGGGTGGTGCTGAATGTCCAGCGCGTTTTGGCCATAGAATTATTGGCTGCTGCGCAAGCTTTGGACCTTCGTCGGCCTTTAAAATCTTCTTCAATTGTTGAGGAAGCCTTTGTCGCGCTTCGCGAAAAGGTAAGCTTCATGGATAGCGATAGGGTGCTGCATGATGACTTGGTGGCGGCGGAGAGGATG
The DNA here is from genome assembly GCA_039935335.1 of Chitinophagaceae bacterium. Lineage (GTDB taxonomy): Bacteria > Bacteroidota > Bacteroidia > Chitinophagales > Chitinophagaceae > UBA1952. The sequence continues at coordinate 5,821 of JBDTKK010000366.1, read as the reverse complement.
CTGGATGGAAAGCTTCCTTAGGGAATTTCACCACGGAGACACGGAGTTAAGGAGTTGCACGGAGCAGACTTTGACTGTTATGAAAGAGAAACGGAGCAGAGCGTCGCTCCTCAAATCAACAACTTCCCACTCCTCGAATATTCAACCTTGAATTGTATTAATTGCAGTATGGTAGCGGCTTTAACCTTGATGAGTTCTGCGTTTTTTCCTTCGAAAAGTTCATCTACTTTTTTATTCCAAAGCGCAATCCAACGTTCAAAATGCGCTGGCTCTAATCTTATTTTTCGGTCAATTTCTATGTGCTTGCCAATGGCTTGACCTTTGTAGCTCTCTGCTCCAAAAAGCACCGAATTCCAAAACGTGTACATGATGGGCAGATGTTTGCTCCAATCATCTCCAATGATGCTATTGAAGATGGGGCCTAGCAATTCATCCTGCCGAATATCGGTGTAAAAGCGATTAACTAAAGTGACTAAATCTTCTTTGTTTTCGATATCCTTCGGCATCGATTTCCTATGATTAGTTGTTTACAAAAAGACAGTAAACCTCTTTAGGCCCATGTACGCCGACAACAAGTGTTTTCTCGATATCAGCGGTACGAGACGGACCAGTATTGAGGTTAATCATAGATGGCAACGCTCCTTCATAGCGGGTTTGCATCAGGCTCAATCCGTCCGAGATATCAGGTACCAATTGGCGGGCAAAAGCAACTACAATATGTATTGGGTAATAGACCGGAGCTACCCTGCCCATTGGCTGTTTGCTACTAAAAATAAAAGAGCCTGTGCGGGCTACAAGTGCCTCGCAGCCAGTGATGCAAGCTTCTGCGCTTTCATTATTAGGGTCTGCAGCCGTGATAAAATCCAGTTTCCCTTTTTGAAAGAAATCTAGTAGATACGGTTCGGAGCAAAGTAATTGTTGCCATTCTTCGCCATCATGCAAGATTTGAATTCGCTGTAGTAATTCCATTTCATTGGCGCAGAAAATAAACTTGCCACCCAGCCGGATGAATTCATTGGCGAAACATTCTTCCAGCGATTCCGAAGTTTTTTCAAAAAGCTCTGGAATTGTAGTATTCTCTGCTTCGGGGAAAGGCATAGGTAGGATTCCCTTTTGCAGTCCAGTGCGGAGTTTGCCCAATATTTTTTCGCGAGCAGGAGAGGTGCTGATTGAGGCCATGATTCAAAAGTAGGAGAAAACGGTTCGTGGCACTTTCAACACTAAATGGGCTTTGTGTGTGTACAAAATAAGTTTCCCAAGAATCACGATTCTCTTCGCTTGTGCTGATATTTTTCCAATATCACTAAGCACTGAAAGGGCAACAGTTAATAGCAATGCGGTAAACGCCCGTCGCAACTAAAAATCAGCGCATAAAAAAAGCACCCTTTCGGATGCTTTTAAAAAACAAAGGGGAGATTAAGGCACGATAAATGGTGCTATGATAGCCGTAACGGAGGTGGCATCCAAAGGCTCATCGAAACTTGCTGTGGCGGCATCTTCGGTGATTTGTAGGCCATTGATGCCGGTAATTTGGATATTGTTCTGAAGGGTATTGTCTTCGCCTATATAACTACTCACACCGATGCTACCGCTGATATTGGTTTGAACGCCGACGACCCAAGGCGTTATAGTACCTGTGTTTAAATTACTTGGTGTGTCTCTACGTGTCGTGCGGATATGCGCCGCATGACGGCCTTCGGTAGAATGGATTTGTAGAGCCGTTGTAAGCAAGCTATTACCAACGAGCAAAGGCATTGCGCCTTTGTAAGCACGCACGCCCGTGTCTTCAAACACTTGTGCAACGGCAAGGAAGGTGGGGTAATCGCTGAAAATATTGGGGAAGGTGTTGTTGGCAGTGAAGTCGAAGGTGGGTTTGCTAATAGGCGTTACACCCATAGAAGTCAAGGTCTGAATCAAGAAACGTACATGCTTCAATTCATGCCCACCGATTTCGATGATTGCTTGTTGATCAAGTCCGGGAGGAATAAGAGGATCGTTGGCGGCGGGACTGCCTATGCTGGCATTAAGAGCCAATTGATAGAAATCGCGTTCAAGATATTCGAGTGTCAAGGCGAAGTTGAGGATATCAGAAATGGCATCCGTTTTCTTGCCGTAAGCTTTATTGAAAAGCCCACCGAGCGCTAGGGGAATAGCCGTCAGTGCAGCACCTTTCATCCACTTACGGATGATGGGGCGACGGGCACTGGTACGTTCAAATACTTCAGGATCTACTTCGGCTATTGCGGAGAGAATGTTGGAGAAATTCATGTCTTTTTCAGTTCTTTATTTATTGCCTAGGAAGGAAGATTGAGCGAGTTGAGTTTGGTCTTGATAAATTGTTGTGCAATGGCCAAAACTTCTTGTGGTGATCGCTGTGTATCTAAGCCCGTTACGGAATTGATTACATCTTGAGCCGCAAAAGTTCCGCTTGCCTTTATATCCCGCAAAGTGGCGGCATGACGGGCTTCTACCGAAACAATTTTACTGGCGGCACTGAGGTAATCTACGTTCTTAATAAGATGCCCCACTCCATTGTAAGCACTCACACCAAGGTCTTCAAAACTGATGGCGGTATCCAAAACTGAAGTACGTTTCTTGAAGAAGATTTTACTGAAATCAACTTCGATAGCAGCCAGCGCTGCATTGGCCAGAAGATTCTTAAAAAACTCCCGATGTGCAATTTCGTGATCGCGGATTTGGGTAAAAATCCCCAATTCCTGAACGCTCATGCCATCATACGGCGTGGCCACTACTTGAATGTAGAAAGCGGCTTCAAGTTGCTCCAAGATGTAAGCATAGTTGAGAATGCCATTGTCGCCACCACCAACGTCCAAGCCAGGATCGTCTGATTTTTTACAACCTGTTGCAGATACAAGGAGACCAGCTCCGGCCATCATCCCTGCTATACCAAAAAACCGCCGCCGCGATACGTTTGCCGCTGCTGCTTTTTCCAGTGTTGAAGTTTCTGTCATCTAAATATTCGTTTTGCGGGTGAAGATAATTCTTACATCTTGCCTTTGCAATGGGCAAAAAATGATGGGTGAAAAGGTAGCTAAAAATTTAACGAACAACGAACTTCTAAGAATATTAAACCAAGCTTCTTGGAAATTATGTTTGAAGCTGCCCGATTTAATTATAAAAAGCCTAGGCGACACTGGCATCAACCGAGTCTTCCGATTTGGTCTCTCCTACGCCAGCAGCAAAGCTTTCAGGGCTTTTGGTTTCGTTCGTCTGTTCTACAATTGAATGATTTTCCTGGATAGGTTCAATTGTTTCTTGGTCGCTCGTGTCCGGTTTCATTTCGGCCTTTAAATCAGGAGCAGATTGTTCGTTTTTCTGGGTTGGCTTTTCAGGCTTCTTTTTCTTTTCGTTTTTACCTTTCCTATCGTGGCCATTTGTCAATTCTGCGAGTTGTGCTTCGACAGACGCAATTTTCTCCAGCTTCTTAGCTACACGCGGTGCGCTTTGTTCAATCAACCTTTCAAGGTTTGCCCGAATCTGCTTATCGATTTTAGAGTCGCCCAGTTTGCTTAAAGAAAGATGATGGTCGGCTAGGTTTTCCGCGTCTTCTTTAATCTCATTTTTTAACTGGCGCAGGAAGACTTCCGTCTGTCCGATACGCTCATTATGAGCCTTGTCGAAATGCGCTCTACGCTTATCGCGGTCAGCATCTTTGTTATTGAAAAATGCGCGACGTGCCTTTGTAAACCGCTCCCAGAGCGGCTCGCTATGTTCGTGAGCTACTGCACCAATCTTCTTCCATTCTTCCATCAATTCCGCAAATTCATCGGTGGCATTCCGCCAATCGGTAGAGTGTTGCAATTGCTCCGCCCGTTTAATGAGTGCCATTTTTTGGGCATAGTTATCATCAAACGCTACCCTCATCGTGGCAAAGTGTTGGCGCTTGGCATTGAAGAAAATATCCTTCGCCTTGCTCAACCTGTCCCACAAATCATTTTCCTTTTCGCGAGGTACGCGGCCAATATCTTTCCACTTGTCCATGATGGTGGTGTAAGCAAGCGTGGTTTTGTTCCAATCGATGCTTTCAGCAAGGCTTTCCGCTTCGGTCACCAATAGATTCTTTGCTTCGAAATTCTTCTCCTGCTCGTCGTGAATGACTTCGTAATGCTGTTTTTTGCGGTCGAAGAATACATTTTTAGCGGCGATGAATCGCTGCCACAAGGCTTCATTCTTTTCGTTGAACGTGTGGCCGCTTTCCTTCCATTCTTCCATCAAGATCTTGAAGCCTTCGGTGGCTTCTTTCCAATCATCGGAGGCAGCAAATCTTTCAGCTTTCTCCACAATTTCCATTTTCAAATCGAGCTTGTTGTTGAGCTCGGCTATTTCAGCTTCATGATTGAGGCGGCGTTGCTCATAGATTTTGTCGCGGGCAGCATCAAGACGCTTCCATAATATGTCGTCGCGGCTTTTGTCAGTATGGCCTATTTTTTTCCATTGCTCTGTGAGGTCGCGAAAGGTCATGATTGCATCTTTCACTTCTTCGCCTGCGGCAATGGCTTCTGCTTTTTCCACTAAAGCCTGTTTTGCGGCAAAACCTTTCTCGGCAAGCGTTTGCAAGAAATTATCCCAACGTGCTGCTTGCTGATAAAGTGGAAGGAAATCGCCCACGGCTACAGCATGTTGCAGGTAGTCTGTGATGCGCGAAACCTTACTCGCAAGCTTTGTTTTATCTTCTGTTGATTCCCATTCTTTGGCTAGTTCTTCTACTTTGCTGGATAAATCTTTGAAGCGTTCGCGGAGGGAATGGAGGACGGCATCTGCGGTGTCGGCCTGGAGCGTAGCCACAATGCGTTCGGGCGAAAATGGCGTTGCTTTTAGAAGTAAAGATCCATCTCCTTTAATCTCTGCGAAGGGCTGGAGATCTTCGTCTAAAGCAATTTTAATTTCGGAAGGTTCTGCGAGAATTTCTGGTTGATTTTCTGGCTTGATCCGAGGTTCAGCTACAGGAGTCGGCAGTGTAGGTTCAGACTGTTCTTTAGATGAGTTTTCGGGTAGTTCTTCCGATGAATTTTCAGGTAGCGTTTCGATGTTTGTTTCGATGTTGGAAGCGGTAGTTTCTTTAGAAATTTTCGTTTCGTTTTCTGGTTGTTTCAGTTGTTCAGAATCCATAAAGCAGGCGCAGGTTAAAAGCCGAATTTTTGAGGCCGATGAGGAAGACCTGCAATATTAAAACTTTTGATTAAAAACCTTTGATGACAGGTATCTTCCAATAAATTAATTTTTGCTCTCTGGAAGGTTGTAGTGCTACCATTTCAAGGACAAGCCGAGCATACAATTGAAGCTAGCTTGTGGAAAGTAGAAATTTTGAGTTGTAGTGGCCGTGCCCGAGATGTAGCTGTAGGTATAGCCATTGCTTTCGTATTGCTTGTTGAGTACGTTATTGAGCAGCAGCGTAAGTCCCATTTCTTTAAATGATTTTGTGGAAAAGGTATAGCGTAGGCGAAGGTCGCAAAGTGCATAGGGGTCAAGGCTGCGGCCATTGTTACTTGTATTATCGAGGTATTGGCGGCTCACATATTTGCCCAGAATTTCAGCAGAAAAGGCTTTCCAAGTGCCTTGCTTGAACGGAGAAAAGGAGACACCTCCGGCAGCAATCAAATTGGGCGAGAAGGCAATGTCTGTATTCTTGTGTTCAATGCTTAATTGTGAATTGTCATCATAGTTGTCAACGTACTCTGTAAAGCTTTCAATTTTGTTTTGAGAAAAAGTAGCATTGGCGTTTAAAACCAGCCATGGCAGAGGCTTCCAGGCAGCTTCGGCTTCCAGGCCAGCACGATAAGATTTGGGAACATTCACCCTC
>JBDTKK010000365.1:0-3018 GCA_039935335.1 Chitinophagaceae bacterium | reverse complement strand
GCATCGAGAAAGCGAAAGAGATAGTCTAATGTGCTGAGCGAACCGGCCAATGTTTTGCCCTTATCGTCCTTCAATACCGTGTGGGCAGCGAGGGGTAGTTGCAGTTGGTTGTCGAGGTTGCTGGTATCGATGGCAGTGCGTTCTAATTCCGTCCTTTCGAAGAGGGAAGAATTGAGGTAGGGCACGGCTTTGAACTTGCCGGCAAGGCGTTCCTTTCTGCTGGTAGGTCGCTCGGCCAATACGCCAAAGAAGAGGTTGCTTAGTTCGTCATAATCGTGCACCAAACGAGTGTTGAGAAAGAGGAAGTCTTTGTTGCCTTTGTGGTATTTGAGTAGTTGGGCTTCCAGCAACTTCATAAACAAGACGCGATTTACCCAGGTGATGCAGAGCTCCAGCGCCACGCCGTTTATTTGTTCGTTTTTGGTCGCGCCGAAGGAAGAAGCGTTGTTCAAATTGCGTAGGCTCTCCCTGTCCTCGAGTTTAGTAATCGTGTTTTCTATCAGCGAGGCTTCGTCGGCTTTCTTCTTGCGTTGAATGAGTTTCTTACCGCCGTCTTTCACTTCTTCCAGACCAATGATGTGGAGGAGTTCTTCGTAAAAACCTTTGTCGAGCGAGTTGGAATCGTTGGCAAACTTGCCTTTGAGCAGGTGTACGGGACTTAGGATTTTGTAGAGGGCAATGAGTTTGTGGTCGTCGGCTTTATTGGCGTTGGCCACCACTTTTTCGTAAGTGCGGATGTCGAAGTTGGTGCAGGGAATATCGGCATCCAGAGCATCAAAAAAGGGTTTGGCTATTTGCTCGTAGAAGAAGGAGGTTGGCTTGCCGGATTGTTTGAACTCTTCGTAGTCTTTGCGCAGTTGCCCATTGCCAAAGAAGTATTGCTCGGCAAATTTTTCATCAATCAGGAACCATTCGTAAATGTTGGTGATGATAAGTTGGCGGATGAATTTGTTGTCGCCGTCAATCCGTTCGCGCAGGTAGTAGAGCAGCAGTTCCTGCATGGCCTTGGCATTCGGTTTTTCCCCCGAAATCATTTCTGCTTTATTCCCCGGCTTCTTTACTTCAAGAATAACGCCTACAGGGTCTTTGGCCGTTTTGCCAGTGTGGATGACGAGGTCTTTCCGGTCTTTGGTATTGATTTCATAAGCGTCCTGATACCAGACATTTTTCAGGAAATCGGCGACTATGTTTTTGCCATGCTCTTCGCTTTCCCCTTCATCAATGCGGGCGAGCATTTTGAGGAAACTTGCCTTGAAGATTTCTATTTCTGCCCGACCTACTTTCTCTTTGAGGTAGGCTTTATTGAGGGCTTTGCCGGGAGATTGGAGGGAGAGTTTCATGGGCGGGGCAAAGTAAACATTTGGGGGGATTAGCGGCGACTTTCTATAGCATAATGTCCATACCTCCATTTCTCTTAAAAAAGAAAAAGGCCATCCGCAATGCAGACAGCCTCGTTATTTCTTAAATCAAAGTCGGTCACCTCCCGTTCTTCAGCACCTTCTCCACCTTCAACAAGCTTCCCTCCATATCGCTGATGTAAAGCAAATACGCTCCATTGGCCACATCGCCTAGGTCTATCTTTTTCACATTGGCGGCTTCCAGAATTGTCCTGCCCACAGCATCGCGCAGCACCACTCTTATGGCTACTGGTGCCTCAATATTCAAGATGTCGGATGTTGGGTTTGGATAGACTTTAATTGACTTGGCAATGGCTGTGTTATCTACTCCAAAGGTGCTTATCAAGAATTGATTGGAGAAGCCTTCGCAACCAAAAATATCAATCACGGAAACCTTGTAGGCACCCACACCGCTGAAAGTATAGGTACGATTAGTTTCCCCTGCAAGTAGTGCATTATTCAAATACCATTGATAGCTCGAATACGGCAATGCAGTCTGTAAAGTGCTTCCGGCAATGATAATCGTCGGTATCGGCAATGGATGTACGATGACAACTACCGAATCAGAAATATTGCTACAACCATTGCTGTTGGTCACTTCCACAGAGTAGATGGAAGAGACTTTGGATGTGTATTGCTTCGCTGTGTCGCCAAGCCGATAAGTATTGATAATCCAAGAATAAGTATAAGCTGGGCCTGCATTAGCTATTAAAATCACCGAATCGCCTTCGCAAAATTCAGGATTGGAATTGTAGGTAATAAACGCTGCCGGCAAGGAATCTATTTTCACTGAAATAGCATTGGACAAGGAAGTACAAAGTGGGCCATTATTTACCGAAACAGTATAGCTACCGGACACTATTGCCTTGAAGTTTGATGAAGTTGCGCCGATGACCACATTCCCGTTATACCGCCATTGATAGCTAAATCCTGTACCGATATTAGCACTCAATTTCACAGTATCTCCGGCACACACTCTGGTTTTTGATGGCATTGTAATGGTTGCAATAGGCGGTGTCGTCACATTGAGTGTGATGGCTGCGGATGAATCCATACAGCCGCTCGCTTTGCTGGCCACTATTAATACATAGCTGCCGGGAATATTGGTGTTGATGCTATCAGCACTGGCACCAATTATTCTTGAACCATTCAATCTCCATTGATACAATACGGTCGTATCCTTGGCAGCACTTTTCAAGGTAATGGACGCAGTCTGGCATATTGCTAAAGTACCCGTTGGTGTGGTGCTGGCTATTGGTAAAGAATCTACCCTCACCATAGTTGTAGCCGAAGTGGCCTTGCATCCTGTAACGGAATCGATTGCAGTTACAGAATAAAGTCCCGCGCTCTTGACGAGGTAAATATTACTTGAATCAGCAGGAACTATTGCGGAACCATTTTTATTCCATGCGAGTTGAAAGAAAGCATTCAAGTTGCTTTGAAGCGTCACAGAATCTCCCTGACAGAGACGGAGACTTCCTCCGGAAAGTATAGCAATAGGCGGCGCAGGATTTACCGTTACAGAAATTGAGTTGGAATTCGCGGCACAACCTGTTGTTTTGTTAGTCGCGGTCAAGGTATAATTGCCATTGCTTCGAGCTATGAAATGAAGCCCTGTATC
>JBDTKK010000364.1:0-8273 GCA_039935335.1 Chitinophagaceae bacterium | reverse complement strand
TTTTTTTGGGGAAGGAACCGGTAATCTGGGGATTACCGACCGGGGGTACTTAGACTGGGGTCTAAGTACAACGAGGACTGAGGTCTAAGTACAACGGGTACTTAGACTGGGGTCTAAGTACAACGAGGACTGAGGTCTAAGTACAACGGGGATTGCCAGGCCGCTGTTGAAGCACAACAAACTTTAGGTTTAGTGTAAGCTTCACCAGACAAGTTATCTTTGGCGAACAATGATGCCCTTGAAGAGAAGCGATAATGTCTGTATCTTAAGTTGTGTCAGCATTTTTTCAGTATTAGTACTGTTCGTAGGTGCTTGTCAGCAGCCTATGGGGACGACGACTGCAAAAAGGTTCAACTATGCCCTATTTAAGGATTCCATCCTTCAAGGCACAACGGATATCCTTGATTCTTCATCCAATATTTTTGATACCGATGTTTTTACGCCTAATGTAGATTCCTTGAATCCCGTCCTGGTAAAGCTTGATACGCTATGGCAGCGCCAGGAAAAAATGCTTCGGAATTCAGTTGTTCCCGGCGATTCAACTAAAACCGCGGTGATGGAAAGAGATCATCTGAAACAGAACATCGCTACTATTGATTCCTTTCTTCGAAATAAGCCTGAGGAGAATCCCGCCGCTTGCAAAGGGAAAAGCTGCTTCCTTTATGCAGACATAATCAAATCTTCCCAAAAGCTGTATCTCTATATTGGCGGGGCATTGGTGGATAGTTTTAAAGTATCTACCGGCATCCGCAAAAGAGAAACCCCCGACATGTCCCTAAACCCAAGCGGACCTTTGCTTGTAAAATACACTTCCAAGAAATTTCCGGGCGGCAATTATATGGGACTGGGAAACATGCCCTACGTCGTTTTTGTGAGGGGCGGTTATGCTATTCACGGCACAACACCTGGAAATTTTAGAAACCTTGGTACGAGAGCCTCTCACGGGTGTATTCGTTTACACCCCAATAATGCTCATATCTTTTATGAGCTAATCAAATTGATTGGCCTGAAGCAAAGCTGGATTAGGGTGAGAGATTCAATGTAAAATATTACCAGGTTGGTTATCCTTAATGCTCCCCTGAAATTATTTTTTATTTGACCGTCGCCGTAGTATCTTTCGCCAAGAATATTTATAAATGACACAAACATTTTCGGTCACTTTCTCACGAAATATCGCCACAATACTCGTACTTATTACTTTGCCTTTGGTCACTGTGGGCTTCTTTATCGTTCCACTTGTACTGTTACCGGAGCTCCCGGAATGGGTCATATTTACAACAATCTGCATTGCATTAGGCGGCGCTATCTTGCTCATGATTCGCTTCCTGAAAAGATATGTCACCGTTCCGGCGGAGGTAGCCGTTAGCGAGTCCGGCATCAACATAAAACTGCTAAAGAGTACACCCGTTTATTTCAGAAAAGTGTACACAAGCACATGGGAAGGCATTGAAAACGTAAGCAGCAATGTCGACACACAACAAGAAAGACAATTCTACTTGGTTAGATTCCGCAATCCCGCAAAAACGGTAAGCTTAATGACTGACGAAGTTGCAAGCGCAGACCAAGAAACGCCCTTTGGCGAGGCATTATTAGGCTTCGTATCTCGATACAACGATAGTCATCAATCGACGCCCAATCAGCTTATCCATCACCGGGGATTTTTTGATGGATTGTGGGCAACAGCGCTGACAATCTTTAGCTACTTAGCTATTATCGGTGTTTTTTACGGCTATTTCACTAATCGGGAGACATTCGGTTTTTGGCGTGTTATTCAAGTTCTGTGCTTTTCCGGTGCGTGGCTCATAGCTTATCATACCAATAGGCACAGAGGGAAAGTTTAATTAAGTGAGACTTTAGTAATCATCTTCTAAATGCCGCAGCTCTTACAGATGACACAAAGCTTTCTTCTACAAGACCCGCAGGATTGTCGTTCTTAGGTAAAATCCTTACTTCCTAATAAGCACCCCCGTCGCCAGAGCCGCTCCGCCTGCTCCGCTTAGTCGGTAAATATACTGTCCGGCACTAAGCGTTTGCATCGGCAGTACCATTTGGTATTTACCGGCGCTGTAAGCTTTTGCCGGCGAGGCATACACTTCACGGCCTGCCATGTCATACAAGAAAAGGGCAAGCGTCCTGCTTTCTTGCAGCGTTAGATCCATCGTAACATCCGCGCTCGTAGGATTAGGATGCATGGACACCGTGCCGCTAAGTGCAATATTCTCAACTCCGTTCGGTGTAACAGGCCCTTTAATACGCCACAACTCGTAGCCGTGCAGACTGTCCTGCGCTTTAAAGTACAAATCTCCCTGAAATTCAGTAAAGGCTGCATAAGATGGCAATTCCGGTGTACTAGTGCCATAGTGAAAGGCCATACCCGTGCGTGGGCCGGGCCATATATCAGCGTACAGCGAACAAGTGGTATCATTATACCGCCACAACTCAGTACCGGTGGCCGGAGTGTAGGCAGTAAAATAGAGCGCATTTCGGTAAACATACAGGTTGCCCACTTTTGCATCCCCTGCAGGATTAATAGTTTGCACGAGCTTTGTCTTGCCATCAGAAGGATTATAGGCGTAAAGCTGATTGTTAGTGCCGTCAGCCGACCCGCAGAAATAAATCAACCCTTTGTAGAGCGCAGGTATGTTTCTAAGGTAAAATGCTCCTTTAACAGCATTTTCTTGAGGAATTCCGTCTAGAGGGCCGGGAGCAATATCGGTGAGCCGGATGGCGGTATCGCCATCATAGCTATAAAGCTCGCTGCCTGTGCCCGGCTCTGTGGCTCCAAAATAGATTTTATTACCCACCAACAGCTTTTCTCCAGGATAGGTAAGCGCGGTCGCTCCTTTGGCTATAGTGACCACGCCAGCGACGTCCACTCGAAACAGCTTGCTTTCGGGTGGCGTACTGGGTATTGCCGTAAAATAAAGAAAATTGCCCAGTGATTGGAGATATTGCGGGACGCTTCCCGCAGGATTGCTGCCATCGTTGATAGTGATGCGCTTGGGCGGTGTTATGGCATCGTACCGATAAAGCTCCCTGTGCTGCTCGCTGACAGAACCGGAGTCTGCAGCAAAGAAAAGTAAGTTTGCCGACTGCAATGGCGTAAACCACGATGGACTGGAAGACAAGCCTATCCCAGGCATTATATCATAGATGAGCGAGAAATTAGTGCCATCAAACGAAGTGGGTTCTTTGCCCGTGGTTCCCTGTCCTCCCCCAAAATACAGCTTACCATTATAGATGGTCAATTCGGAAGAAACCCAGGGAGTTACATTTATCTTATAAGGATAGATAGTTGGGCCCGCACTTATTCCGTCATAGCTCCAAAGAGTAGGGCCACTAGTCGCAGGGGCAACTCCAGCGTAGTATATCTTTCCTTTATACGGGACTATGTTTTCCAATATAGATACTATTTTATCCGGATTCCCATCATAGACCATCATGGGCGTTTGGGCTATTGCAGCAGATGAGCAAAATAGAAGGCTGGCAAAAAGTATGTTCTTCATAATATAATTGAGACTAAGTATTGTACAGACAACAAAGAGAACTGACCAGTGGTCGGGGGAATTTTTTTAATGAATTTCCAATGTCCATCCACCACCTGAGCAGCCACCGCAACCATTCGAACCTAGTACATGGATCTTTGTGCCTTTACCACAGTGGCTGCAAGTAACAGTAAAGATTGGCGTTCGATGGTGAACCATAAAGATAAAGATTTCCTTTGAATTCCCTTGTACAAAAAAAATAAGTTCAGCCCTACTTCCTAATAAGCACCCCCGTTGTCCGTCGGCTCTTCACAACGTGGTTAAGCGAAGGTTCCAGCCTACGCCTGCCCCGAAGAAAGCGGGGTTTGACTATTTTGCAGGCTTTGCCAGCTAAATTCCAGCACAAACATCACATTACTCGTCATCTTCGCGGCTTTCACCATTTCCAGCTTCATCCCATTCCGCGCAGCGAAGGCCTCAATTCCTGCCCTCGACAAGAAATGAAGTTCATTGGTTTTTTTATTAAAATCGAACACTTTCGTAGAAAAAATCTCTGTAATTGCCGTTGTCTTATGCTTGCCCACGTCTTCCGTCACGCCATCGCGGATAATCAATTTCCCTGAAGGATTGAGCGCGTCCACACAAGCTTGCAACAAACCTTCCTGCTCTTCCGGAATCAAATAATGCAAGACATCAGAAAGGATAATTGCTTCCGCTTTCTCTAAAGAATAATCGCGCAAATCGGCTGTCTCAAAGCGCACTTTCTTTCCTTTTAAATGCAGACTATTGGCCACGATGATTTTATTCTCGTCGTAATCCACACCAATGAGCTCGCGCTCCGGCGCCGACCAATTCAGGAGATGCGTTGCAAAGCCATAGCCACAACCGAGGTCGTAAATCTTCCCTTCACGCGGCAGCACTTCGTGGAGCTTTTCATAGTTCCCTTCCAAGCGCGTTTTTATGCGGCAATACCATTCCAGAATCGGGCCTTTATAAGTAAAACTGCGAATGGTTTGTTCTCTAAAATAACGCGGCGTTTCGCGTTCTACTTTCAAACGATGCAGCTCTTCCCGATACCAGCGATTAAACAATTTTGTCCGAATGCTATAAGCCGCATTGTCGTTTTCTTCCAAGTCTACCTTTGTAGTCTTAATTGTTGAAATTCCCGCCGGCACTGAATTTCCCGCGTATCTAGGATAGAAATTCACCGCGCAAGTTCCGTCTTTGAGTAACCAATCTCCCTTCTGCATGGTATAAGATGCACCATGAATCACGAGTGGCACAAGGTCAAGCTGCAATCGCTCTGCAATAAAGAAAGCGCCTTTCCGAAAGCGTTGAATCGCTCCGGTTTTAGAACGCGTTCCTTCGGGAAAAACTATGATGCTATATCCTCGGGAAACGAGGCTGCGCAAGGGCTCCAGACTATCTTCCGCGCCATCAGCTACCGGATAATATTCCGCCATTCGCACAACAGCACCAAAAATTGGCGAACGATAAACCCATTTATTGGTCAGTAAAACAACCATAGGATGCAACATCGTTACTATAAGAATATCCAGGAAAGAAGCGTGATTGGCCGTGTAAACTGCTGGTTTGGAGAAGTCGGCTAAGTCGCGATTAATCACGCGTTTCCGCACATTGCCCATAATGTACATCACACTCCAGGTGCCGCGCCGAATGATTTTATGAAACAAAATCTTGCCGTTGTGCTTGCCAAAAATATGCAGCTTCACTAGGAAGAATCCTACAACCGCACCGACCATACATACAAATACAAACCAAGAAAACGCGAAGGTGCTCTTCAACAAACTCCAGGCAGTAAAAGGATGAAAGCCTTTATCCGCGCGGCGCTGAATCATTAAGTTGAATAGAAATGGCTGCAACACCTGCGAAATCAAAACCACGCAAATCATGCCCGTCACACTGATTGCCGCGATAGAATGCAGCGCCGGATGCCGCGCCAACAACAAAGCACCAAGACCTATCAATACCGTGGCGACACTCACATAAACCGCCGCGCGAACATGAGGCGTATGGTCGGAGCGGGTTTTGTATCGTTCCTGCAAACCATCCAAAGTGAAGATGGCATAGTCGTCACCAAGACCGAAAATGAGCGTAGAGATGATGATGTTGACGATGTTGAACTTGATGCCGAGCAAAGCCATCAAACCCAATATCCAAATCCAGGAAATAGCCATCGGTAGGAAGGAAATAATGGCCAATTCAATGCGTCCATAGGCAATCAACAGCGCGAAGAAGACGATGAGCGAAGAATACAGTGCGATGTTCTGAAAATCGTTGTTGAGCAATTGCACCATTTGCGAAGCAACCTGTTGGCGGTCGGTGACTACAATGCCGGGATGCTTTATTAAATCATCGCGGAGTTCCGCGCGTTTGGAAGGCTCTGTTTTTAAAGCCGCAACGGCATAAAAAGTTCCTTTGCCATTGTTGGAAAATCCGCCGGGAAAGAGGTTTTGAAGCAAAGTAATATCTGCGGTGTCTATCTTCTTTGGTACCTCTGCTAACGAAGCGAAGTAATTTGAAAAGGCATCTTTTGCAAAGCCTTCTTTAGCGGCGGCATTGGTAACCGCATCCTTTACTGAAGCAATCTTATCTGCACTCCAAAAGCTTTCCCAGCGCTGCTTTCGCTGCATTTGCTCTTTATCCGAAGGTATTAGTAATGTTGGATTGAGTACCGCATGAACAAAACCCTTCCGCTGCATGGAATCAATGATTGGCGACACCGCTTCGAGCTTTTCCAAAGCTTGTTCGGAACTCTTTCCTTCGGCAATGACGAACTGTGAAGACAGTGCAAATGCGGAAACCTTGTTCACCTCGTCCTGTGCTTTTTGCATGCGCGGACTGAGGTAGTTGAGGTGCATCAAATCATCATCAAACTTCACGTTGAAACTTTGCCAAATCATCACTGGTGTGAGCAACACAATACCGATGAGCAGCACTTTACTTTTTGATAAATCGTAGTGGGCGAGTCTGTCGAATATCCCAGGTTTACGCACACCGGATTCACGTTTACCCAAGGGCAAATGAGGCAAGAAAACGAGCGTACACACGGCGGCACCAATCAGAGCGACTGCCGCAAAAAGTCCTAAATCGCGGAGCAGCGGAAGGTGCACAAAACGCAGGGAAAAGAAAGCGGCAATCGTGGTGAAGCTGCCGATGGTTAGAGGTTTCTGGAGGTCAGCAATCGTCTCGCGCATGTCCTTCGCATCGCGGGCATGAGACAGAAAATGGATAGCATAATCCATGGCGATGCCCATGACGATAGCTCCTGCGCCCAGAGCAATAATCGAAATGCTTCCTTGAAAAAGATAGACAACCGCAAGTCCCAAAGCCGACCCATAAAGCACTGGAAGCAGCAGCAGGAGCGGTGTACGCTTCTTTTTGAAATAATAAAGCGAGAGCAGCATCAACAAAAGAATCGTGACGGAAAGCGTAATAATGGAGTCCGTCCGCATCTGGCTCGCATTACCCGCAGCTACGGCTGGCCCGCCGAAATACGTGATTTCAAACTCTGGATGTTGCCTTTCAAACTGGTCGTTGTAATCATTGAGTGCGGAGAAGAATTGACTGTTTTTTCCAGTGGCCGAAGCACGCGCTTTGGGCTTTAAAAAAAAAGTAAGTTTCCTGCCATTTTTCGAAAACAGATAGCCTTCGTACAAGTCAAAATTCGGGTCGTATTGCAGTTGCGAAAGGCGACTCCACACAATTCTGGAAACACCAATTGGGTCGGCAGCAACTATGTTTTTAAAGATGACACTGGCGGGGGAAATCAGGATTTTCTTGTTCGCAGCAAGGGTTTTCGCAATCTCCTCCGGCTGCGTGAGTGAGTCTATCTTTTTATAATCACTTTCCCGCAGAAGCAAGGGCAGGTTGCCGCTAACGATACCCGAAATACGCTCTTCCAAACCGTTGCCGGCTTGGAGACTAATCGTGCCAATCCATTGCCCACAGGCCTTTTCGAGTCCTTGATAATAAGTATTAGTTAGAGAAATAAGACTATCGCGGTCGGTATTGCTTGTGTCCTTTAGCGAAGCGAGAAGAATAACTTTCTCTCCGGCTTGGGTGCGCATTAGCACTTCATTCATCGTGCGGATGCCCTTGCTATCGGGCAACATGCTGCTGATGTCTTCATCGAAATGAATGCGGCTGGCGAGTGCCAGAAAACCGATAAACGACAAGGCAAAAATTAGCCTAGCCAGCCAAGGGCGCGGCTGAAAGAAATTGTAGATAGAGACGAACATGAAAAAACCGACGCAAAAATAGAGGGCGAAATTTATTACTTAGAGTAGGCCGAATATGCAATTTAAGACTCCGCATAAAGCAGGTATTTGCTTCTGATTTTTTTAAAATTATCGAGACCAGGTTTCCAAGAATTCCGAATCGCGTCGGCCTTCATTCCGAAAATGATTTGCTGTCGCAAAAGCTTTGTTCCAGCCAGCTTCTCGAAGAAAGAATTAAAGAACTTTTCTTTGTCGGGATAGCGTGCGTACATCTCGAGCAAATAATCTAACTGAATGCCTTTCTTAGCTTTTTGAACGTCACTTATAGTAGCAATACGGCCGTAGCAAATCTTGCCTTCAAAAGGTGGACTAGTCGCACCTACCCTACTCATTGGCATAAATTCATCCATTCCTTTTGCGGGAATTTCAGGGTTTCCCCATTGCTCAAAAGGCTTGTCGGTGCCACGTCCTACGCTGATGACTGTTCCTTCAAAAAGACATAACGAAGGATAGAGGTAAATCGCCTCCATGGTTTGCAGATTGGGAG
>JBDTKK010000363.1:0-11112 GCA_039935335.1 Chitinophagaceae bacterium | reverse complement strand
CGCCTTTTCCTCATCTTCCAACTTTCTTTTGAAGTTCACTTCGATAGGCTTCAGCTCATCACTTTGTGGGAATTTCCAAGGTTCAGCACCATTGGCAATATATCCGTCGGAAAGTAAAATCACAGGAGTCATGTATTGCACCGCAATGCGAATAGCTTCGTAGGCAGCCTCAAAACAATCGCTTGGAGTTGAAGCACTCACAATCGGCATCGGGCATTCTCCATTACGGCCATAATAGGCTTGCATCAGGTCGCTTTGTTCCGTTTTTGTAGGCAATCCTGTCGAAGGTCCACCTCGCTGCACATCAACAATTACCAAGGGTATTTCGAGCATTACTGCAAGACCCATAGCCTCGGTTTTAAGTGCCATTCCCGGGCCGCTGGTAGTCGTCACACCAAGCGAGCCACCGTACGCTGCGCCAATAGCAGCGCTGATTCCAGCGATTTCATCCTCTGCTTGAAAGGTGCGAATACCAAAGTTTTTGTAGCGCGCTAATTCATGCAAAATATCTGAGGCTGGTGTGATGGGATACGTTCCCAAAAACATAGGTAACGCACTTTTTTGTGCTCCGGCAATCAAGCCATAAGCCAAAGCTGTATTGCCTGTAATGCTGCGATATTGCCCGGGTGTCAGCTTAGCTTTTGCTACTTTAAATCGTTGGTGGAAAGCTTCAACAGTATCGCCATAATTGTACCCTGCCTGCAAAGTTTTGATATTGCTGTCGAGGATGTCAGGCTTGCTTCCAAACTTATCATTGAGGAAAGACATCGTGCTCGTCATATCCCGATTGTAGAGCCAATACAGGAAGCCGAGGACGAACATATTCTTCGCACGATCTTTCTCCTTTGTGCCAAGAGTGATGTCTTTTAGCGCTTCTCGCGTAAGCTTGGAAACATCTATCTTATGAAGCTCAAAGCCTTGCAGAGAGCCATCCTCCAGCGGACTAATACCCGTTTCATATTTGGCCAGTCGAAGGTTTTTTACATCAAAACCCGCTGTATCGGCGATAATCATTCCACCTTTTTTCAAAGTCTTTATATTGACTTTCAAAGCTGCTGCATTCATGGCCACCAACACGTCGCAAGTATCGCCCGGTGTGTAAATCCTATTCGAAGAAAAATGAAGCTGGTAGCCACTAACGCCTGGTAGCGTGCCTTGCGGGGCACGGATTTCAGCCGGAAAATCGGGGAAAGTAGAGAGGTCAGCACCAATCAATGCCGTGTTGTTGGTAAACTGCGAGCCTGTCAATTGCATGCCATCGCCGCTGTCTCCGGCAAATTTGATGACCACATCTTCTATGGTCTGTGTCGTCGTCATATTGGCCGCAAAAGTACGAGAGGGGCGGGAAGTATGTTTTTAGAAATCGATGGTTTAGGTATCAAAAGAATAAACAATTACTCCTTTTTATGAGGATACGCATACCAGATTGTCGGAGCAGCTCCTTCATGCCAGCTTGGAAAACTATCGTAGGCAAACAATTCTACAAATTGAAATCCTAGCTTCTCCAGCAATCGGCGCGATGCGGCATTTCCAGTTTGCGTCATGGCAAAAACGTCTCGCAATCCAAGCTTCTCGAGGCCGTATTCTAATGCTGCATGACCAGCTTCATAGCCATAACCCTTGCGCCACATACTGCGCTTCTGACGGTAGCCAAAATCGTAGTAATTGATGTAGCCGTTTACTTTCTCCCGCATCAACTTGAAGCCTGTCCAACCGACAAATTCCCCGGTTTCCTTTTCAATAACTGCCCAGCGACCAATGCCGTTATCCAAGTATTGCTGACGCACCAATTCAATATTGGCGCGGCTTTCAGCGGAAGTTTTGTAAAATTTGTTTCCCAGGAATCTATGTACTTCGGGGTCGGAATCCATTTCGAACATGCCAGCTTCGTCACTCAATTGAAGCGTTCTTATTAAGAGTCGGGGTGTTTCAATTTCAAAAGGCATTCTTAAAAACATTTCAGAACCAAAATTCTCAAAAATAGAATTTCCAACCCCTAAATTTTCAACGGAGATTTTCGTACGACACTTCCGAACAAGGTCATTTCGAAAACCGACTACTATTTGCCTCAACCCAACTTCGTCCGTCAGAAGTTAGGAAGAGCATTACATCGACTCAAGTTCATCAAATAATAATGATAGCTCGGAAGTTGTCAAGATATCCATGAAACGTTTTGCTCTAAGCCCCTTATAAAGACGCATGTCGCCTGTCCATAATTTTCCGTCAAGGTGTTTCGTTAGTGCAACAAATGGCGTGTCATTAGGGTCAATATCTTCTAGGAGTTTCTCGGTTTTGAACAATAGTTTTTCAGGTAACAGCCCTTCGTTGATGAAAGTAATGTTGGTAGTTACGAGTTGCTCAACTTCTAATAATTCTTCTTCTGTCAGCCTTGTCAGTTTGAGCAGCTTTCGTCGGTGCTTTGCGATTTCTAACCGTAGGAAATTACAGGTGTAAAATTGGAAATGATTTCTTGGGTGAATAAGCAATTTCCCAATTCTGCTGGAAGAATTTAAGATGCTGCTGAAAACGATATTGGTGTCGACAATGATTTTCACTTTATCAAGTGCTTTCTGTTCTTCTCCCACCAACTACTGTTTATTTGGTTGGCTAATTTATCCACGTTCTTCTGGTCAATTTGAAAACCGGAAGTCAGTTCTGTGTATCGGGCATAATTCAAAAAAGCCTGGAGATCTTCTGTGTTTACCGATAGAGGAAGCCGGATAATCACCTCTTTATTTGTTCTTTCTACCACCATTGCTCGCACTATTTTCCCGAAGATAACTCTAAATAGGATGGTAGCAAATCCCATTAGCCTTTTGGAAGAAGTGAATTTGAAATAGAAAATGGCTTTCCTTCATCCTTTAGTTTGAGCAATCTAGTCAGCAGTCGAGGTGTTTCAATTTCAAAAGGCATCAGCAGATTTCTTCATCCTCAAATTTCGATAAAGGAAACGAAAATCATTTAATTTCTCAATCGCTTTTTCGTGCTACGCCCAGCCACTCATTAACTTCGTTGCATGTCTGCTTTACGGTTTTATGAATTGAAAGTGGCCGATGTCCGGCCCGAAACAATAGATTGCGTTTCTGTCGCGCTAGAGCTGCCGGAAGAGCTAAAATCCAACTTCAACTTTACGCCCGGTCAATACCTCACTTTCCGTGTACAACTCGCCGGCGCAGAGGTTAGGCGCTCCTACTCCATTTGCGCCGCGCCACACGAAGGCGAATTGCGTGTAGCCATTAAAGCCGTGAAAGGAGGTAAATTTTCCGGCCTTGCCAATACTATTTTAAAGAAAGGAGACACGCTCGAAGTGATGCCGCCGATGGGCAATTTCTCTCCGAAGAAAACTGGAAGGAATTATTTGGCTTTTGCTGCAGGCTCGGGCATTACGCCGATCATGAGCATTATGAAAGATGCCTTGGAGCAAGACCAAGACAGCAATTTCACCTTGGTTTATGGCAATAAAAACCGCAACAGCATCATCTTTCGCGAGGAAATTGAAGGGCTGAAAAATGTGTACATGGAGCGCCTTACAGTGTATCATGTATTGAGCCGCGAGCTGATGGATGTACCACTATTTAATGGCCGAATTGATGCCGAAAAATGCGAGAAATTGTGTGCAAGTCTTATCAATTTGAAAGACATCAACGAAGCCTTTCTCTGCGGACCAGAAGAGATGATTTTGTCGCTCCGCGAAAAGTTGATGGCTCTTGGAATGCCGCAAGGACAGGTGCATCTGGAGCTTTTCAGCTCGCCAGACGAACCTAAGGCAAAGCATGAGCAATGGAAGGAAATCCATGCTACAGAATCAGGGCCGGTAAGCAAGGTGAGCGTAAATGTGGACGGGACGACCTTCGAATTGGATTTGCCTTATAATGGGGATAGCATTTTAGATGCCGCCTTGGCGCAGGGAGCTGATTTGCCGTACGCTTGCAAAGGCGGAGTTTGCAGCACTTGCCGCGCAAAACTTATTGAAGGCGCAGTGGATATGGAAGTCAATTATGCACTAGAGCCTGATGAAGTGGCGAAAGGGTTTATCCTCACCTGCCAAAGTCACCCAAAAACGGAGCGTGTAATGGTGGATTTTGATGCGCGATAATCGAACAACTTACCAATCTTTCTTCCGAGTTTCTTTTTTAAATGCCGATTTCTTTTTATCATCCAAACGCCTTTGGATAGAAGCTTTGGAAGGTTTTGAGGGTTTTCTTGGTTTGGGCTGTATCAAAGATTTGCCCACTAGCAATTCGAGCTTCTTTTGAGCCAAGACTTTGTTCTCTAATTGAGAGCGACTTTCCGAAGAACGCACCAAGAGTTCTCCTTCTCTATTGATTTTATTGGAAAGCTTTGAAAGGATTCTTTGCTTTTCTTCTTCGGAAAAAATGCTGCTTTGTTGTGGTCGCCAAATAACTTCCACCATCGTCTCCACTTTGTTCACATTCTGCCCGCCTTTGCCGCCACTTCGGGCTGTGCGGAAACGGAGCTCGGTGGTTAAATTTGGAGGGTTCATTTTTCTAAGATTAATCAATTAGTGTATCAGAGTTGGAAAGCGAATACTCCGTATTGATTTAGGACAGGGTAATGATACAAAATAAATTTTCAGATTTAGGCTACCTACATAAAATGCAATAAAAATGCTCAACTGGCGTTTAACCCTATCACTACTTAACTAAATGTAAAATTAATGGATGAAAATGAATTGGATTTTACTATCCTTGACTTGTCAGGCAAAATTGTGAAACAGACAGAAATACCTGTGAGTGCAGGCAGCCAAAAACTAGATATAGCTATGCCAGACGTGGCCAACGGCATGTATTACTACAGATGCACTACCAGCAATAAGGTCTTTATAGGCAAGTTTCTAAAAAATTAATCATTAGGCAATAAGCAAGTAGGGCGAAAACCCTGCTTGCCTTTTGTATTTCACAAACACAAGTATGAGATACCTAATGATCGTATGGGCATTGCTATGTCCTACCCTTATTTATGCCCAAAACTTAGTGCCCAATCCGAGTTTTGAAGCATATAACAAGTGTCCAACTGACTTTGCACAAGTAGGAGATGTAACCTATACCGTTTTCCCATCAGTTAAGAGTTGGGCACAAGCAACTTTCGGAATCGCATCGTACTTTAACGAATGTAACAATCCGTCAACAAATCATATAGTTGGCGTGCCAGCCAACTTTGCAGGGTATCAGTATGCCCGCACAGGAAAGGGGTATTGCGATATTGAGTTAATTTCCGGCTACATAGACTCAACGCGTCAAACAATTAACACTGTGTTCGTCTGTAAGTATATACAAACCAAACTCTTAAAGCCTCTGGAAAAAGGTAAACAATATTTGGTAGCATATTATGTTGTGAATGCAAACACGGAGGAGGTCTATGTTCATCATTGCTGTAAGTATGTAGCTGAATTGGGCAGCAACGTTGCCTGTGCAAATTTGTCTGTAAATCGTCCCTTTGATTCTACAATTACAAAGGAATTTTTCCTTACGCCACACATAAAACCAGATAGTGTAATTACAACAGACAGCTTTTGGACAAGGATTTGTGGTATTTACACCGCGCAAGGAGGGGAAGAATGGCTAACAATTGGCAATTTCTTAGCACCTAAAGATGTTCGCATTGCGCCGTTAAATCCTCAAGTTGACACTGCGCAACCAGGAGGTTGCAGAATGTACATTGACGATGTATCAGTAGAACCCGTGAATAGCTTGATATTTCCCAACGCAAGTAAAGATACTACGGTGTGTACAAAACCAATAGACTTGAAGCTCCATGCAGAAGGGGGGGCAGGAAAGTATAGATGGAATACAGGTGATTCCACATATTCCATTCGAGTAACAGATACTGGTACTTTTTGGTTTGCTTGCGATTTAGGTTGTGGCATGGTCTCAGATACCATCCGAGTTCGGTATCAAAACTTCGAGCCGCTGTTGCCGCTCCCCGATACCGCAATTTGTTATGGTGATACCTTGCAAATAAGCATCGACCAGATTTTTAATCATTACCAATGGAGTACTGGCGATACTGCCAAATCTACATTAATCATTAAGCCCGGCAAGTATATTTTAAAGGTTGAAGATGCTTGTGGCTTGCAGCGTGATACCTTTGTTGTGGCTGCTAAGCCGCCATCACCGTTGCCACTAGCGCGCGATACTGCGTTTTGTGAAGGGCTAGAAGACCCTAGAATTAATATTGTGGGTTCTGGCTTAAAATGGTATGAATGCCTCCAATGCCCGCCTTTAAATCAACAACCAACGATCAATACCAATAACCTGCAGCATCAGGTATTGTATGTATCTCAAAATACAAATGGCTGCGAAAGTGGAAAAGCCGCAATAAACATATCAATTGACCCATTACCAACGATAAAAACGAACGGCGATACCCTGTTTTGCGAAGGGAACATAGGAAAAATTGGCATAGTTACCGACTCTTTTTCTTACAAATACCTCTGGAATACAGGAGACACGATGGTAAGAATTTATCCCAAAGTGCAGGGAATTTATACCCTTTCAGCAATCAATAATTGTGGTGAGAAAAGCAACAATATCGGGGTCAAATTCTCTCCTTGCACCAATTGCCTCTACTTTCCTAATGCCTTTACACCCAATAATGATGGAAAGAATGACTATTTCAGAGTACATACATTGTGTCCGGTTTATCATTACCAATTGCGGATATACAACCGTTGGGGGCAGCAGATTTACAACTCCATCGATATTAATGATGCTTGGGATGGTACGTTTGGCGGAAAAAATTTGGAATTGGGGGTATATTTCTACCAAATTTCCTATCAGGCATCATACAATGTGGTGCCAGAGTACTTTAAGGGAACATTGGATTTGTTGAGGTAGTTAAAACAGTTTTCAGCTTTTAAGCCACAATTTCCCAAGTCTCTTTCCCCTGCAGCAATTTATCTAAATCCCCAAAGCCTTTTGTAGCTATGGCTTCTTCCAATTGTAGTTGCATTTCTTCCTCGTAGCAAGGGCGACTACCTGCATAAAATACCCCAAATGGACGCGGAAGATGGGTGTCGTCTGCTGGATTATCGAAGAAGCGCGTAAGTATTTGTGCTTTGAAAAAATCTTGCTCGTCATGAATCCATAAATCATCGTCGTTCCAACCTTCCGTGAGCGTCACAATTTGAGGCTTGTAGCCATCCAGGCGAATACCTTTCGTACCGTCAATCCCAAACTTAAGTGGCTGCCCATGTTCCAGGAAAATGGTTTGTTCCGCTTTGCTGGCTTTGTCGGTAAAAACTTCAAAAGCACCGTCATTAAAAATGTTGCAGTTCTGATAGATTTCGAGAAAAGATGTGCCTTTATGTGCGTGGGAGCGGAGGAGCATCACTTGCATATGCTTAGGGTCGCGATCCATGGTGCGGGCAATAAACGTAGCATCTGCGCCCAGAGCCAATGCCAGCGGATTGAAGGGATGGTCTATGGAACCAAAAGGTGTGCTTTTTGTACGCTTATTTTCTTCCGACGTTGGTGAATATTGCCCCTTAGTCAAGCCGTAAATCTGATTGTTGAACAGTAAAACATTCACATCAAAGTTTCGACGCAAAAGATGGATGGTATGGTTGCCGCCGATGCTCAAACTATCGCCATCTCCGGTTACAATCCAAACGCTCAATTCTGGACGCGTGGCTTTCAGGCCAGAAGCAATAGCAGTAGCGCGTCCGTGGATGGAGTGCATGCCATAAGTATTGGTGTAATAGGGGAAGCGGGAAGAGCAGCCAATACCGGAAACAATGACGATATTTTCGCGGGGAACTCCAATTTGCGGTAGCACTTTTTGCATGGAAGCAAGGATGGCATAATCGCCGCAACCCGGACACCAGCGAACTTCTTGATCGGTTTGAAAGTCTTTGGCAGTAAGAACTGGAGCGGGTTTCAATATTTCGGACATAATAAAAACTTAAGCGGCACAAATTTACGCCGACCGTCATGCCCGACCGACTGATTGTGGTTACTTCACCGACAATACCTCTATAACTTACAATGCGATTACTGAAATTTGCCCTTCAAATCATAGAAATGAAAAAGACCATTCTCCTCGTTGCTACATTGGTTGTAGGCTTTGCTGCGCGAGCGCAAGCAGACTACAACGATATTCTCCAAAAAACCTTCACCCAGTTTGATACTACTTATGTGGACCAAGCTGCGAAAGTGAGTGCTGGGAATAGATTGGTGCTAATTGCTAAGAAATTTTCCAATGATTGGGCTCCCCAATACTATGCAGCTTACAGCCGCGCCCAACTTTCTTACTTTGAAAAGGACGAAGCAAAGCGTGATGCCTATCTTGACGAAGCCGATGCCTACCTCGCTGATGCCGTTCATCTTTTAGGAAAGGAAACGGATGAAACCCACGTCGTTACTGCAATACTGGCAAATGCACGCATGGCGGTGAAACCCGGAGAACGTTATCAGAAATACGGAAAAATATTTGATGAACAACTCGAAGCCGCTAAAGCTTTGAACCCCGACAATCCACGTATTTACCTCGAACGAGGCATCTCCAAATTCTACATGCCCAAAATGTTTGGCGGTGGCGCAAAAGCAGCTACTCCCTACTTTGAAAAAGCAAAGGAACTCTTTTCAAAAGAAGCGAAGACGGCAATGACCGAGCCACATTGGGGACAAACTGCAAACAATTATTTCCTCGAGCAAGTAAAAAGTGGCGACAAAGAATAGTGCTGCAAGACAAGGGAAATATCACGACAGCAACAAGCCCGGTAATGCACTGGGCTTCGTTGTATAGCGACCAGCGTAGTGGCGACAATGCGAGGAAAGAACCAAACCCGGATAGGGCACGGACGTCCTACATCCGCGACTACGACCGTATCATTTTTTCATCCGCATTTCGGAGGCTGCAAAACAAGACGCAGGTATTCCCTTTGCCGGGCGCAGTGTTCGTACATAATAGGCTTACACACAGTCTGGAAGTAGCGTCAGTAGGGCGTTCTCTGGGAAAGGCTGTAGGCGATTCCATTGCTGAAAGACACTTTGAGAACGATGCAGAACATGCCGATTTTTATCGTCACGAATTGCCTTCGGTAATAGCCGCTGCCTGCTTGGCGCATGATATTGGCAACCCTCCTTTTGGTCATTCCGGTGAAGATGCAATTCGCAGCTTTTTCTTGGAAATGGAGCCGAAAATGGCGGAGAGATTGACTGGAGAATTGAGTCCCAACCAGCTCGCAGATTTTCAAAAATTTGAAGGCAATGCCAATGCACTTCGTATCCTAAGTCATTCTTTTAATGAAACCACTCCTGGAGGTTACAAACTCACGTATGCCACGCTGGCTTCTATCGTAAAATACCCGAGCAGTTCGCTGGAGGGCTTTGATAAAAAATCGGGCTCGATTGCGACCAAAAAATCAGGCTTTTTTGATAGCGAAAAAGAGAGCTTCTACAAGATGGCTAATGCACTTGGTTTACTCCAAGACATACGCTATGACAGTGTTTTCTGCCGTCATCCATTTGTATTTTTAGTGGAAGCCGCAGATGATATTTGCTATCGGGTAATTGACCTCGAAGATGCTCATCGTTTAGGCATTCTTAGTCTGGATGGCTTCAAGAAACTGTTTCTACCCTTTTTCGAAAGGGAAGGAGGCTATGATAGCTTGGAAAGAATAGAAAGCACTTTGAATTCCATCGTAGATGAAAATCAAAAAGTGCAATTCATCAGGGCGCGATGGATTGGTTTGATGGTGAATAAACTCAAGGGCGTTTTCTTGGACAACGAAGAACACCTTCTAAGTGGTACGCTCAACGAATCGCTTTTGGATATTTTGCCTGAAAACCTTCTCGGACTGATGACGGCTATCAATGAATATTCGCTGAAGAACGTCTATCGATACAAGGGTGTTTTGGAGATAGAAGTTGCCGGCTATCACGTTATTGGCGGATTGCTGAAATCCTTTGTGGACGCGGTATTACAGCCCAATGCTCATCGTGGTAAGCAACTTTTACAATTGATTCCAAGACAATTTCTAGTGGAAGGAAACAGCCTCTACTGCGATGTGCAATCAGTAGTAGATTTTATTTCCGGCATGACGGATTTGTATGCGCTCGACCTTTACCGAAAAATCACCGGTATCAGTATTCCAGAATTGAAATGAGTGAAAATATTGACCCACGAAGTTTGCTAATTGCAGACTATAGCTACCAATTACCAGAAGAGAAAATCGCCCGATATCCGCTGCCAGAAAGGGATGCAGCAAAACTCCTTGTTTATGATGAAGGTTCAATTGAGACGAGGCAATTCAAGGATTTGCCGGGACTTTTGCCTTCGGGAAGTTTATTGGTCTTGAACAATGCCAAAGTGGTTCATGCCCGACTTCTTTTTAAAAAGGAAACCGGTGGTTTGGTAGAAATCTTTTGCCTCGAACCTGCATCCCGTTATAGCGACATGACCATTGCTATGGCACAGAAGGGTGAAGTTTATTGGCAATGCCTCGTGGGCGGCGCTGCAAAATGGAAAGATGGGCAGGTTTTGAAGATGGAGCAAGGAGATGGCTCGATTCTTTCTGCCACCATGGAAGCCAGAAATTCCGATGATTTCTGTATTCATTTTTCCTGGCTAAACCCAGATTTCTCCTTTGCTGAAATTCTTGACATTTTTGGGAAAGTACCACTACCGCCGTATATGAATCGTGCTTCGGAAGAAGTGGATGAAAGCAGTTACCAGACTGTGTTTGCTGTAAATGAGGGAAGCGTTGCTGCGCCGACGGCATCGCTGCACTTTACGTCGGATGTGCTTGAAAACCTACGAGAGTCCGGTGTAGAAATCGCACGTCTCACGCTCCATGTTGGCGCAGGAACCTTTAAGCCTGTGAAAGCTGAGACAGCAGGCGGCCATAATATGCATTCGGAATGGATTGAAGTCTCGGAACAAGCTCTTTTGCAATTGCTTCAACAGGGAGAAAGGCCAATTATTGCGGCGGGCACAACGGCACTTCGAACTTTAGAGAGTATTTATTGGTTTGGACAGAAAATCTTCAACGCAAATGGTGAAGTGGTGGATGTTTTTACGCTTGGTCAATGGGATGCTTATAGCGTTCCTGAAAATGAGCTTTGTACGCGGAAGGAGGCGTTGGAAGCC
>JBDTKK010000362.1:0-4298 GCA_039935335.1 Chitinophagaceae bacterium | reverse complement strand
TAATGTAGGAGCGGGCTTAGGCGCACGGCACAATTGGGTTTATAGCATTCTGTTTAATGGCGATACCATGAATTTGGCAGGCAATTTTGAAGTGGAGAATGTGGTTCATTCCCCTTTCGCTCGGTTCGTCAACGGTCAATTTTGCTATGACCCAGACACTGTATTGTGGCAAGGATATTGCCTTGGGATGTTGAACAATCAAGTCTATCTCGGTGGGCAAGTTTTATGGTCTTCACCTACGGTTCAAAGCACAGCCTTAGCTGCTTACCTTGGCGGCGATTGTTTCAGTCCTACAAGTGTAAAAGGCACGCAACAGACTTTAGAATTTCAGCTCGTTCCAAATCCAAGTTTAAGTGGAAGATTTATCGTTAAAGTCAACGCTCCTTTCGCAATGAAAGACGCAAGCATAAAGGTTGTAAACCTGACTGGGCAATTAATCTATCAGGAACAATACATCAATCTTGGTGGCAGTTTCTCCAAAGAGATAAACTTAGGGAATGTAGCTAAAGGTTTGTATTTCGTGGAGTTTGTGAGTGGTGGAGAAAGGGTGGTGAAGAAGTTGGTGTTGGAATAGAATTCTCAATTTCGTTTGTGCACCCGGGAGTTGTGCAGCGCAGTTGTGCAGCGCGTTTGTGCAGCGGCGAGATTGTGCTGCGCGGGATTTGCAATCCCGCGCAGCATAATTGCGGATTTGTAATCCGTCCTTACCTCCTCTTAAAAAACACAAACCCATTCTTCTCCCCAATTTCTTCCAATTCCGGTAGTCGGCGCCACCGTTCCGCATCCGTAATTTTTGAAATAAAATATAAGCGTTTGTGCAATTGCCAGCTTGTGTACGTAGTCAGGGTCAATGTATCTGGTCACAGCCTACTTGTGTGTTTATAAATTCCATGACTCGATATTTTTTCGAATCGCGTGAATGTCCTAAATTTGAAAGATGCAGATGCAAGTAGATATTGAATTTCAGCAATTGATTAAAATGGTCAGGAAATTACCTGTGGGAAAGCTACGGCAACTAAAAGCTGAAATTGAAAAAGCTGGGATTAAAGAAGTGCGGACATTGGACTTGAAAACATTGCTGTTAAATGGACCTGTAGCTACTAAGCGGCAAATAGAAATCATTGAAAAAAACAGGAAAGCAATCAACCAATGGCGGGACAGTTAGTCTTGATAGACACTTCAATTCTTATAGATTTTTATCGCAAAACCGACAAAGCTAATTTGGCTTGGATTGCTCTAATTGACCAAGACTATGAATTTGCTATTTCAACCATCTCGAAGTACGAAATCTATTCTGGAGCTACGCAAAGTCAAATCGGATTTTGGGATAGTGTTTTATTAAGTGTCGCAGTATTAGCTTTTGATGAATCCTGCGTTGATACTGCTGTTCGGCTCAATTTTCTACTTAAACAAAAGAGAAAGCAAATTGAACTTGCAGACTTGTTTATTGCTGCTACGGCGGTTACGCAAAAACTATCGATTGCCACGCTCAATCGAAAGCACTTTGAACGAATTGAGGAATTGATTCTTTTGGATTAAAAGAGAAAACGGTTCTTCATTTCCCCTGTAGCCCGGAATTTCTGCTGGTCGGGATTGTGCTGCCCGGGATTTGCAATCCCCCGCAGCATGGTTGCGGAGTTGTCATCCGCCCTTACCTCCTCTTAAAAAACACAAACCCATTCTTCTCCCCAATTTCTTCTAGGTTGGGAAGTCTCCTCCATTGAGGGGCATCCGTAATTTTTGAAATGAAATAGGCAGGTTTGTCCAATTGTCCATAGAGCAACCATTGCTCATTGGCCTCCGTCACAGGTGAAGAACCTACACCGGAAATAGCAGTATGGTAGTAAGAAGGATTTTCGCTCTTCTGCTTTTGACTGTAAAAAAGCACCGCATAGCTCTTGTAACCAAGTGTGTGGAGATAGACATCCTTCCCAATAAATCCTTGAAAATACTCCACTGCTGCGCGTTGAGTATAAGCCTCCACCTTGGGCGCAAAATGTGTGAGCGCTACCTGAATGATGAGCAATTGCAGTCCGCAAAGCAAGAAGAAATATTTCTTGAAATGATGCCTCATTCCTAAAAGGCAAATCCAAAAGCCGCAGAGATAAATGCCGCCCCAAAGGCATTCCGTCCAATGCCAGGGAACGTTTGCTTGCAGGTTGGCCACCGCAAAAGGGTCAGCGATATAGGGGATGATTTTTCCTTTGAAAATGCCGACTAAAGGAAGAGCAGTTATCAATAAACCAAAGATTGTCCCGATGACTAAAAGCCCTGCCAACACAGCGTTTCGAAGCTTTGCTTTTTGTTCAATTAGCCTTTGAATTTGAATAGCCGCCAGAAAAGTGAGCGGGAAATAGCAGAGCGAAGAATAGTGTACAATTTTGGTTTTGACGATGGAAAAAAGAATCAAAACCACCCAAAATAAAATCCACATCCAACGCTTGAAATCCTTGGTTTGAGAAGATTCAGAATCGTCCTTCTTTCCATATTGAAACAGAAATAACGAAGCGGGAAAGCAACCAACCAAAAGAACTATTGGATGATAGTACCAAGGCTCGGCATGGTCGGCAATATTCTGGCTAAACAGCCCAGCTTGATAGGCGATAAATTCTTTTAGAAATGTGGGGCCATGCTGCATATATTCTACGCCAAACCACAAACCGATAGTGAGCAGAGCCACACCGCCCATAATGAAGAAATCTAACCATCGGAAGCCTTTAAATCCTCGATTAAGAATAAGATAAACTACTAAGGATAGTCCGGCGATTACAATGGCTACAGGTCCCTTTGTAAGTACAGCCAAACCGATGAAAAGTCCAGCCAGCAAGGCATGTATTCCCGGGCGTTTTCCCCAACGCAAAAGATAGACTTGAAAGAAGGCGAGGAAAATAAAGAAGTTGAAAACGGGGTCGATGATGCCACTTTTAAAATATAGATGAGGCAACCAAGTGGCGGCATAAAGTATCGTCCACAGCCAGGCAATGCGGTCATTGGCTACGCGCCGTCCGATGTAAAACAGGCTAAGTAAACTCGCGATGCCCGTAAGCGCATCAGGTAGGCGAGCGGCATAAGCATTGATGCCTAAAGCCTTCATACTTAGCACCTGCATCCAAATGAAAAGGGGTGGTTTTTCATAAAAAGGCATGAAATCGATTTGCATCCGCAGGTAATCCTTGGAGACAATCATCTCCCGCGCACATTCTGCAAAATTGATTTCATCCCAATCGAAAAGATGTACATGCCCAAGGAAAGGTAGAAAGAGCAAAGCTGCGCCCAGCGCAATGATGAGGTATGGAAAGCGTGTGGGCATTTAAAAATCAGAATGAAGATGGTTGCCGGTTCCTATCACAAAACTTCTTTTACCAAAATGCCTGATAAGTGCAAAACAGAAGATGGCGGTAATAGTGCCGAGCATACTTCCTGCAAAAACATCTGCAAAGAAATGGGCGGCAAGATACATTCTTGAGTAAGCGACCAAGAGCGCAAAGAAGAAAAGCACAAGCCCGAATTTCTCCCATTTCTTCGGTAGAATCATGCTGATAAAAACACAAAGACTGAAGATGCCTGTTGCGTGGCCGGAGGGGAAGCTATTATGATACAAATGCTCGCCCCACAGGGTGTTGAAATGTATCCAGCTTGGGTCGGCTTTATAATATTCGAAAGGGCGCGGAGCGTTGATTATCCCTTTCACTGCCTGTCCCAGCAGGGCAGGAACACCATTGCAAACCGCTGCGGCGAGTAGATACCACCAATTTCTGCAAGCGCGAAAAACAAGCATTCCCACAAGAATAGGAACGACACCCCAGCCTTCGCCGAAGGCCGAAGCAATGGGCATGAACACATCAAAAAATGCATTGTGGTGAAGGTTGACGGTGGAGAAAAGCAGGTCGCGACTAACGGCCATCAACAAGAGGAAACCTACCACCATCCAGACTAGAAAAGGGTAGATAAACCAAGGATTGAAACTTGTCCGCAGCCTATGAATCAGCTTTTGCATCGGTCTTAGTTTTTATAAAAAAATTCTTCAGCAAAAGCCATTTTCTTGAGTACCACTCTCGACTAAAAACTGGAGAATCATTCCGCGCTTGCCGGATCATAAAGAACGCAATGGGCAGGAGCATAATGGTGCTAAGCCACATGCCAAACCATGCAGGAAGGCTACCCGATGTGGTGAGTTGTTCGCCTGTTTTTGAAAGAATAAAGTAGATGACGAAGAAGGCAATGCCGCTCACTACAGGCAAGCCCAGACCGCCTTTTCGTATTATGGCACCGAGCGGAGCACCAATTAAGAAGAGCAA
>JBDTKK010000361.1:0-11429 GCA_039935335.1 Chitinophagaceae bacterium | reverse complement strand
GGTTGGTTGTTGTTGGGATTGACGGTTTAATTAAAAATGCAAAATTAAAAATTAAAAAGCTCGTGGGAGGGCGTGTTGGAGGGGTTATATCGAGGAGAAGGATTTGCACGTGTTACATTTGGAAAGTAATTACAGCGGCTTTTTATAAAAAAACCAACAAACGATGAAACAAGTTTTTCGCAGGTATCTCATCCTCGCGGTACTCCTGCTGGCACACCCCCAAAGCCAAGCCTGCTCCTGTTTACCAGGTCCATGCAGCTTCCTCGGCCAAGTGGATACCATGTTCCAGAGTTATCAAAACTCGCCGTACAATCCTATGGATCAAGTAGTGATTGTGAAAGCTGCATACATCGACTCTTTTCCCAATTCCTATGGCGGCTCCAAGATTAAGTTGCTCGCACAGTACTATGGCAGACCAGTAAAAGACACTTTTAATTTCATTCCGGCAGGCGGTGATTGCGACTTGTACCTGCGTGACTTCCACCATTACGGGCAAGACACGTTGTTTCTAATCCTGCGCCGTCAAGAGTCAACCATTCCCTACTTTGACGATACAGTTAGATACAGCCTTAGCATGTGTGGGAAGCATTTTGCCACCGTACGCAACGATTCGGTGTTTGGGGGATGTAGCCCGACCTTAACCGCTTCTGCTTTGGCCGATTCGCTGACACATCACGTTCAAGCACTTGGCATCGCTACTTCCACTTCAACACAAAAAATAATCATTAGTCCTAATCCTGTTTCCGACAGGCTGACTATTGAAGGCGCAAAAGGCGCAACAGGCATATTACTGAATAGCATTGGTCAAGCTGTGATGCAATTCTCCATTAATACAGATAAGCAGGTAATCGATGTCAATGCTGTGCCGGCAGGCTTGTACTTGCTGCAGCTCACAGATACGGAGGGCAATCGGCGGGCGACGACATTAATTAAAAATTAAAAATGCAAAATTAAAAAGCCCGTTGGATGTGGGTTGCTTGCAAAATCTATTTCCAAATCCTTGTCTATGTTTTTCGTTGCAGATCGGACTTGTTATTCTTCCTGCACTGGCCACGGGTCACAGACCCGCGCCAGCCTTGTATGCTGTAACTATTTTGGGACTTGACTTGCGCCAGCACGGTTTGAAAAGACGTTGTGATAGTGCTGACTTGTAAGGCAAATATAGGCGGAATAAATCAAAGAAAGTACATTTCTACGTTGGCAAATGGAGGGCTGTAAAAGCTTCGGACAAGAGTGGAAAAAGCTTGGCCTTATTGGCAACGCGCCAGCCCCGTATGCTGTAACTATTTTGGGACTTTACTTGCGCCAGCGGGGCAAGTATTATACTTAATACTTTACGAAATTTCTTCTTGATGTCACACCATCATGCTGGATTTCAACGATATACATACCAGTTGACAATTGCGAAATGTCGATTGACGGGCTCTTCTTATCCCCTGCGACCGCAATGTAATTAAAATTAGAAATAGCTCGACCTGTCAAGTCTGTAATTACAACTACAACTGAAGTAGTACGGATGGCAGCATATTGCAAATGAATTTGATTCTGTGCGGGATTTGGGACAATATGAATTTCTTCGTTTAACAGTCCCAATGAAGACACCTGAGTGGCATTTTGTTCAAAGTAAATATCGCCACACATTTGATTATCATCAGGAGTAAGATCCGTGTAGTCGTTGCCATGTACCACAGTTCCTTCTACACAAAAGAAGGCTCTATTCTCAGGTGTGGAGGATGTAAAGGTAACGTAGTCTTTTATTTCTACCGTATCTCCCCAAGTTTTGGTCATTCCTGTACGGTAGCCATTACGCATAATTACTAATGATGAATAATAAGTGGCATAATATCTGTAAAACAAAGTGTCAGATGGCGTAATCGCTCTAAGGTTGATTGGGCCACCACTTTGGAGCGTGAAGATCATGTCAACCAACACAGGAGTATTAACCTGTATACTCTCAGTAGCTTTCGGGCTGGAATAGTACGTTTTTATATCAATCCAATGCAACTGCGCATGTAATTGAAATGTGGAAAGAAAAGAGAAAATTATAAGTCCGTATATTTTTTTCATAGAGAGCATGCTTTAATTTTTTACTGCTGCAAAGATAGGGTTAATGTTTCTTTTCCTAAATTCTTTTTTGCCGTTGTTAATTTTCCCGCCGTTACCCACTCTCCCACCTACAACAAACCCAACTAGCTTATGGCAACAGCATAACCATCGCCATACATAATCAGAAAGGCCGCCTCCAACGATGGAGACGGCCTTTGCTTTTATAAAACTTCTCTTATTCCTTAATAAATATTCGCAGCATTCACTGTCACTTTACCATTCTTCCGCAGCGTTTTGTCCAGCATTTGCGACAGCGCATTCTTCGTCTGCATGTCCTGCATCTTGGCCTGTGTTTGCAAAGCTTGCGGGTCTTCTGTAGATGGCAAAGTTACTCGGTTGTTTAGGCTAATATAGAACAAACCATCCTTTCCTTCAATGGCTGGGGAAATAGCTCCGGGTTGGAATTTCTCATAGAACGCATAGCCGATAACTCTCGGTTCGTAGCCCAGCGCATTAGTAAACGATGCATTACCTTTCACGCTATCTGCAACTTGTACCTGTTGCGCACTTTGCTGTGCTAAGGCTTCTAGGCTTTGTGGTGTCTTGTATTTGTCGGCCAACATCTTGAGCTTCTTTTCGTTGCGCACTAAGGCTTCTACTTGTGCTTTGGTGGCAGCGTCCAAAGCTCTCATACCATCGTCGCTAATTGCAGAAAGCTTAGCAACTACATATTTATTCTCGAGGTGAATT
Organism: Chitinophagaceae bacterium; assembly: GCA_039935335.1. GTDB lineage: Bacteria > Bacteroidota > Bacteroidia > Chitinophagales > Chitinophagaceae > UBA1952. The sequence continues at coordinate 8,633 of JBDTKK010000361.1, read as the reverse complement.
GGGTCGCTCACATCACCAACTTTTGCCGCATAAGCCCAACGAACTACTTCGCGGGAAGCATCGAGGCCATTGATTACATAATCACCGGCTTTCACATTGTCGCCAATACGAACGTTGAGTCCATCCTTCTTCACCGCAGCATCAAATGCTTGTGCGGTACGATTATGGCCTGCAAATTCATTGGCTGCAGCAAACTGCTTTTGATCTGCCTGTGCACCAATATTCAAGGCTTTAGTGACAATGGCAAGTTCTACAGCAGGCTCGAAATCCTTCTGGTCATCTATCTTAATAACATGCCAGCCAAACTGAGATTTTACTTCTTTTATATCGCCGGTCTTACCCATAAAGGCTGCGTCATTGAATTCCCGAACCATGGTACCATAACCGAAATAACCTAAATCACCGCCTTTCTCTTTAGAACCTGGATCATCAGAAAATTTCTTGGCGAGCGAATCAAAATTGGCTCCCGCTTTTAAGGCGGCAACAAGACTATCTGCTTTTTGATGTGCCAAAGTATCGGTCAAACCGTTGGGGTTTTGCTGGCTTGCAATAGCTATAAGAATATGTTGCGCCTTCACGGAATCAGGAAGACTCTTACGATCTATCACCTTCACGAGCTTATAATTCCCATTATCATAGAATGGTCCAAAAACACTTCCTACCGCACCGTTGAGGATAGTATCAGCCATCGGCGACATGTAGCGCTTTTTATTGACATAGTCTTCACGGAAACGCTCGTCGGAATTGCGATTCACAAAGTGCTCATTGTCCGTTGTAGTCCGGAATTCGTCTTTCAATTTCTGCAATGCGCCAAGCGATTTGGCAGAATCATCTGGACCAGGAGATACTTCATACGCCACATATTCTAGGCTTCGAATCGGCTGATCTGTAGTAAACAAGGCTTTGTGCTTGTTCATATAATCCTTCATTTCCGCTTCAGATACCGTAGCTTGTGCATCAGGAATGAGGGTAAAAGGCAGTTTTACATATTTAAAGGAAGTCTGGATATCCGCAATTGAATTCTCTTGCTTTTGAATGGCTTTTGGCGTGTAGGCAGAGTTGGCCAACATTGCAGCGTACTTCTGCATCAGTTTACCCTTAAAGATGAACTTCTTCAAGGCGATCCATTGCTGCCCCAATTCTACAAGTTTAGGCTCTTCACCACCTTTCGTTTTCACTTCGTTTTCAAACTGCTTCACCATATTCGGGTCATATTGCTGCGCCTGAAAAATGGTGGTGAAATATTGTTGGATGGTCGGGTCAGGATTAGGGCCGGAAATCATGTCCTTCTCCTCTGATTCTGTGACTACGATGCCCAATTTCTCGCACTGTTCGCCAATCAACTTCTCATTGATCATCTGATCCAGTGCTTGCTGACGCAATTGTGCCTGTTCGGCTTCACTCAGCTTTTGCCCTTTGCGGAAAAACTCAGAAAGACTCAGATAGTCGCGAGACATTTCCGAAAATTCTCTGGTATCAATCTTGGAGCCGTCCACAACTGCTACGCTGGTATCATGCCCAAAAAGGTTTTGAAAGCTACCGTTTATTCCTTCCGAAACGATGAACGCAACGAGTGAAAAGCCAATAACGCCACCTGCTACTTTTGCGTACTTGTCCCTGATTTTCTGAATTACCGACATAAGCGGATGTGTGTAAGTATTTTTTAAAAAGAGCGCAAATTTAGCGGAATTGTAGTAAAGCGAGCCGAGAATGACCGCTTTTCTGCTTCTTTATTTTTTATTGGAAAATAATGCTCCTAATATCCGTGAATTAAGCACCTCGAATGCGGATTGAATTTAGCCAAAAGCACTATTTGAAAACGTTCAACTGTGCTTTCCGTAGGTTAGCTCTTTCCTTATTAATAGGTATACCGAGTGCCTCATAAAGTATGTCTTGCACATCGGTGCGCACATTCATCACGTTGATTAATTTGTTGTCTTGGTCGGGATAAACGCGGTTGCTCAGGAAGACATACACTACGCCATTCTCCGGATCAGCCCAAGCACAAGTACCCGTAAACCCTTGATGACCAAAAGTGTAACCACTGGTCCTTTTACCTGATGGGCCACCGTCATCTGCATCAGCATCTGGCTTGTCAAAACCAATCCCTCTTCGAGAACTAGTAGAACCATAGGCCGTGAACATCTGAATGGTTTCGGGCTTAAAAAAGCTTCGGCCATGATATTTACCGCCATTCAATAGCATCTGAAAAATAGCAGCCACATCTTCTGCACTGGCAAAAACGCCTGCATGCCCTGCAACGCCACCAAACAACGCCGCCCCCGGATCGTGGACATACCCCTGAAGCACCTGATGGCGGAAAGTGAGGTCATTTTCGGTAGGTGCGATGAGGGATTTCTTTAAAAATTGCAGGGGCAAATAGCCAATCATTCTTAAGCCCATCGGCGTGTAGAAATTATCGGTCACGTAGCGATTAATGGGTTGACCAGTCAGCTTTTGGACGACCGCAGCGAGGAAATAATAATCGAGGTCAGAATAGACGTAACGTCCTTTATTCTCGAGTGGGCTTTCAAGGATTCTATGCCAAATGGTATCGCGGTAGTCGCTGCGCAGGTACATGTTTTGCGCTACTTCAATGGTGTATTTCGCATCGGGCTGTTTATGAAAAATGGTGTCGGAAGGTTGGCCTGTCGAGTCGTAAAATGCTTTGTAAAATGGGATCCAAGCTTTCAAACCCGCTTGGTGCAATAAGAGATTTCGGATAGTCAATTCCGCTTTGTCGGTACCGATTGTAAAAGGTAAATAATCTCCCAAAGTCTTGTCCAGAGCCAGTTTTCCTTGTTCGTAGAGGTGCATCACGCACAAGGTTGTGCTCACCACTTTTGTAAGCGATGCAAGGTCGTAAACCGTATTTAGTTGTACGGGCGTAGTCTTGTCGTAAGTAAAATACCCGAAGGCTTTATCGTAGAAAATCTTCCCATCTTTTGCGGCTAAAACTCGACATCCTGGAAAGGCGCGGGCATCGATGGCTTTGTTGATTAAGGCATCGGCTTTATAAAGGGTTAAAGGGTCGGAGATCCCTACCTCCGCTAAATTTTGAATGGGATGCAAATCGCTGGGAAAGACAGAAATAGGTTTCAGGGTTCTTGAGGGTTCGTCTGTGGTTTGCCTTAGCTCCGGAAAAGGGCCCATTTTATCGGGATAATTTACTTTCATCTGCGCCTGAACCTGGATGGAGCAAAGCAAAATCATCAGAAAAAGAAGGCGCATAAAATTTTTCATTTTTAAAAAATCAAAACAGCATAGAATAGTGTTTAGAACGCTCAATTCTTTGCAAGAAATAACTTTGTAGAAGTCTGCAATCCTTCTAGAAAAACAAAGTTCTGCGAAGCAAAAATCATCTCAAACAAGGCGGTGTGACAGGTAAAATTCCAGTTGCCTTTTGCTTGCCACTAAGTACATTTTGCAGTGCAGCAACTGTCCATTCATTGCCTTCAAAACCGCAGATTAAATTAGGGGCGTTGCAGGCATATTTCAATGCGTAAGCATTCCCCATCATCGCAATAATTACGTTTTTCTTCAAGGCCATTTTATTGATAAAAGCGAGTGTTGCGGCATCCAATCCATAGCTTTTGCCGGGATAGAAACTCAAACCTTCCACAGCTATTACGATCACATCCCAATTGCTAGAATTCGCTTTTAATGCTGCATCTTCAATGGTGCTATTTTCAATGGTGCTAATGGTTTCCAGCTTGCTGCATCGCGCTGTCAATTCGGGATTTTCTTTTGGCATTTTTGCTCCAAGAAAAATCTGCAACACGCGGTCTTTTTTTGGTATGGGAATGAGGTGTTCTTTGTTTCGAACAAGTGTGATTGCAGCTTCTGCCACACGCTGATTAACAGTGGCCGTGTATTGATTAATATCGGCAACAAGGTTGTTCGTATTAATAGGTGTAAAATGGCTCAAACCCGCGTCATACTTTGCTTTCAGGATTTTCTTGACGCTTGTTTCCAATGCGGTTAAAGGTACTTTCCCTTCAGCGATAGCAGCCTTTATTTTCTGAATGGCTAGAGGTACATCCTGCGAAAAAAGCAACACATCGTTACCTGCGATAAAGGCTCGAACATCTGCTTCACCATGATTAAAATATTTGGCAACACCTTTCATATCCAAAGCATCGGTGAAAACCAAACCTTTAAAACCAAGTTCCTTTTTCAGCAAATTGGTGACGGTGTTTTTGGAAAGTGTGGTAGGCACGTGCGGTTCCTTTTCTAAGGCTGGCACTTCAAGATGCGCCACCATCATGCTTTGTACGCCAGCATGTATCATTTCTCGAAAAGGATAAAGCTCCAAGGAATCCAATTGCGCTCTGCTTTTAGAAATAAGAGGCAAGTCTTTGTGGGAATCCACCGTCACGTCGCCATGGCCCGGAAAATGCTTGGCGCAGGCCATAATGCCAAAATCCTGCAACCCTTTCATGTATGCGATGCCCATCTTGGCTACTCGGTATTTATCCTCGCCAAAGGAACGTGCATTAATTACCGGATTTGCAGGATTATTGTTCACGTCCACCACGGGTGCAAAGTCCACGTGAACGCCTATTCGCCTGCATTGCGCTGCCACTGCAGCCCCCAGCACATACGCCAATCCGGAATCGTTGGTCGCACCGATAGTCATTTGTTTTGGAAGATCTACTACGCTATCGAGGCGCATGCCCAAGCCCCATTCTGCATCCATGGCAAGTAGCAGGGGCACTTGCGCCATTTCCTGAAAGCGATTAGTAAGATTGGCTTGCCGAACAGGGCCGCCCTGCATGAAAATCAGTCCGCCGATTTGATGGTTTTTGAGGAGCTTTTCTATTGCAGGTGCATTGAAGTTGGGACCACCACTATAAGCGGCTACCATGAACAATTGGCCGATACGCTCGTTTTCATTTAATCGGGAATAGACGCTATCCACCCAAAGTTTACTTTCGGCATTTGATGCTACCGGAGGTTTCGCTTCACTACAAGCAGCCATTAAAAGGAGAGAAAAAAGGAGGGCAGTGCGCGACATAGTGCCAAAAGTAAAGGCAAACTAAATAGGCTATTTTAGCATCTTCCTTAAAAGATAATCCGATGGAATTTTCAGTTTACCTCATGTTCAATGGCAATTGTGAAGCGGCCATTAATTTCTATAAAGAAGCACTTGGTGCCAACTTACTCCACCTGCAGCGCTTTGGTGAAAGCGACATGCCCGACATAGATCCAGTCTGGAAAGACAAAATCTTGCATTGCGGCATTGAAAAGGAGGGCTTCATTATTATGGGTTCTGATAGCAAAGACAGCACGGGCGGTGTGGTTCGCGGGGATAATGTGCAGCTTTCCATCAATCACACTTCTGAGGAGGAAATCGATAAAACCTTTGCAGCCATTTCGGCGGGAGGAAACATCACGATGCCTTTACAGGATACCTTTTGGGGTGCTAAGTTTGGGATGTGTGTGGATAAATTTGGCGTGAGTTGGATGTTTAATTTTGACCGTCCTAAGGGCGATTAATGTAGTTTCCAAAACCAATTTTTACACTTAATTCTTTCTAAAAAACTTTGGGTATTATATTGCCTTCAAATCGTGCTATGAATTTACTTAGAAGCTCCGTTATACTGATTCTGCTCATGCTAGTGTTTGCGTCTTGCGCACGCCGTCGCGGTTATGACAGACCTGCCAACATGCAAAGGCTACCGGGTTGGCATCGCGGTCAAGGTTTCCATCATGGTCCGGGCAGCTATTCTCCTTCGCGCTACCACAAGACCTATAACTATTACCCCCGCTAGGCTGGAGCATCTTTAAAAGTTAGCTCAGGAATAAGTCCTAATTTCGCGGCCTCAAAAAAAAGAAGGCGAGGTCGGTATTGTGCAAATCATTGTAGCGCAATTCGGAAACGTTTTTCCTACAATTGCCATGAAGAGAATCGCGGAATACAGAAAGTTGATTGGCCTTGGTGCATCGGCCAGCCTCGCAGAATTGAAGTCTAAATACCGAACCTTGGTAAAGGAATGGCATCCCGACAGGCATGCTCCAGAAAGTGAAGCTCATGCCGAAGCAGAATTGAAAAGCAAGGCAATCATTGAAGCTTATCATTTTTTGGTGAGTATAGCTCCGGAAACTAAAGCCGCCGGATTTGTTAACTACACTGAAACTGCCAACAAAGCTGCTGTAACGCGTATTGAATTTGAAAAGCAGATTCTCGAAGTCACTTATTCCGATGGTTCTTCGTACGAGTATTTTGGCGTGAGCAAAGAGCTTTACACCAAGCTTGTTTATGCACCGGTGCCCACCCGCTTTGCACGGAGGCATATCATTCACAACTTCCTATACCGCCAGGCTACGAAGCGGGATGTGGTGGATGTGGAAGGGTAGTCAAATTAAAAAGGCAAAATGCAAAAGGTAAAATCCGTGGGTTACTGGTGCCTCTGCCGATTGATGAGCCTGCCGAGGTAAAGAGTCCCGATAATTTTGCCGAATAGAAAAGCTTCAAAGTGATTTTCTGTTTAACGCTGCAACCGCTACCTAAAATCCGACATTATTATTCGCTTTGTCAGGCCAATCTCAGCTCAAAATCAGATAGCTGTCATAAAAAATGGGATAATCCAAAAAGAGCTAGGAAGCCTTTGCGATTACGGCATAGCTCTCTATTTTAGAGGCAAGCTCAAACCGAATGATTAGAGATTTATCTGAAGAACCTTACCAGCGATTCCATCCTGGAGATTTTGTAAAAGTGATTGGCGAGCCGCAATCGATGCAAGTTGTCCATTGCCAATTTGCTGCAAGCCACTTCTACATTCAGGGTGCAAAAGAAGGCTTTTGCAAGTGCAAATGGAAAGACAAAAAAGGCCAAGAATATGAGAAGTGGTTTCGAGCGGATTCCTTGAAAAAGAGCTATTGAAAAAAGAAATCAGGCGGCTTTTTGCAAAACTTCCCAGAACTCAACGCTCTCTTTCCCTTAACGTTTCATCTCTGTGAAACTCTTTGCCGCTGTGTCTCCGAAGTGAAATCTAATCAAACCACTTTCCCTTTCCAGCGTCCGCTCCGCAAATACAAAAACCCCGTCAGGAAAAGACTTGTCCAATAGACGAACTCCGCGCCCCAAGCCCATGTAAGGCCAAGTCGAAGATGCTGGATAATGATGAAACAATACACCAAATAACAGCCTACACAACCTATTTCTATCAACAAATTGACGCGCGTGTTACCGGTACCCACTATACCGTTAAACATCACGGTGGACATGCTCATCACGATGGTGCCGACAGAAATGATATAGAGGCTGGGCAGGGCTAAATTGACCAAAGCTTCATCTTGCGTAAACAGGTGCAAATATTGCCGACCGAGCAGGATTAAAATGCCGCACTGAACAACCGAAGCGATTAAACTCAACTTCGCCACTTTGCGAATCAAACCCGGTACACGACTGCTTTTCCCTTGTCCAATCACATTGCTCACCATCGTATTGCAAATCGTAGCAAAAGCCCAGGAAGAGGTACCTATTACGCCAAAGATTGGGCGCAAGATTTGCGAAGCAGCCAGCTCCTTTTCACCAAGATGCTCCACGAAAATGAAAAACACTTGCCAACCACCAATGGAGAAGAAGAATTGTACAATCAGGGGAAGCGAGACTTTCAACATGCGCTTGCAAAGCGGAATGTCCAATTTGAGGTGTTGAAATACGGGGAATTGCCGAACAAGATTCTTTCTGAAAAACAAAGCCCACATTACCGCCCAGCCAAAAGCCTCTGCAATGGAAGAGGCTAAAGCAGCTCCATTCAAACCCATCTCGGGCGCACCAAAATGTCCGAAAATAAAAGTGTAATCGAGGCCGACGTTGAGCAATGTGGTGACGATAGAACCCGCCAGTAAATAGTGACTTTTCCCGATAGAAATGTAGAAGGCATTGGAAAGCTGCGTGAGCATTAAAAACGGCAAGCCCCAACAACGAATCTGGAGGAATTGATCAGACATACGCACATGCTCTGGGTCGTGCAAACTGCTACCAAAAATGAGCGGAGAAAGCGTAAGTGAAAGGATGACAAGAACCGCTGAAAGCAACACTGTGAGCAGCACACCATTAGTTATTTGCTTCGCAATGCCGAGATAATCACTTTGTGCAGCCCGCCGCGAAAATTGCATCTGAATGCCAGTAGCAAGGCCATAACCCACCATTGCCAGCACGAGATAAAAGATGCCGGCAACGCCGTTCACAGCCAAGGCACGTTCACTTACCTTTCCTAAAAAGTAATTGTTGGTGAGGTTGTTCAGCACCGGAATGAGCATGGCCAATGCAATGGGCAAAGCACTCCGAATGATGTATTTGTTGCTGATGGAAACCTGCACTTCTCTCAAAAAAATTTCCGCAAAAATCCGTTCGTAAAAATTGATTGCAGTAAAATTAGTTTTGCGGCAAGTAAGTAAGGATGAATGCTTCTAACAATGACCTTGTCACTAAATTATTTTATACTTGCCACAGCCACTATTATGCAAACAGCCGAGAACACTGCAAAAGACTACACCTACCGCGCCAATAGCGATGACAACATACTGAGTGAGGTAACTTCGGTACAATGCGTGCTCTTTCCGAAAACCTTGCTGGTAGCGGGATACGGCAAGAATGGACAACTTCTGATGGCGCATTACCA
>JBDTKK010000360.1:0-6101 GCA_039935335.1 Chitinophagaceae bacterium | reverse complement strand
GCCTCAATGGCGAGTGTATGTGTCCTAAGCATATTATAGACAGGGCCAAAGAATCGGACATCGAAACGCGGTTTAAAGGAATCACTTTTCTTTTTTAAAAAATGCTGGGTGATGGTTTCCACGGAATAAATCATGATAGCATATTGCAGTGGCGTGATACGTTGATTGTCGCGTGCCAGCCTGTCCGCTCCGGCCTCCGTGAGGAATTTCAGACTTTTCAATGCGCCTCCCGCCACACAGGGGAAAAGGCCATTGGCCCCAAATGAATTTTTGAAATTCACGCCATGCTGCATGATATACCTGTTCTTTGCATCAATCTTGTCTGCGAGGCAATCAGCAGCGTAAAGATTAAATTCCCGGTCTAGCTTCTCAAAATACTTTCGTGCGTCGGGGAATTTATGGGCTTCAAGTTCGTGTAAAATGCCATGGTCGGACGTTGAGATTGCATACGCAAACAGCTTTTTCTTCGCTTGGTTGTTGAAATGCTCGGGGTTCAGCGCGTCCGTCTTCAATTGCGCCAACTCTTCATCAGTTAAGACCACTTTGTGCTCCTGCTTTGCAATGAGTTGCTTCACCGCATCACTCTGTTCTTTCTTCCCTTGCAGTTCCAGCTTGCGTGCCTCGAGCTTCCAGTCGTCCAGCGAAGATTTTGCTTCCTTCAGCGATGTTTGTTCTTTCACTTTCACTAAGCCGAGCAATTGCAGTAGCGGATGCTTCGTAGCCTGCTCCACCACATATAGATTGCGCACAGCGCGGGTCATGGCTACATACAGCGAGTTGATGTAGAATTTGTAAGTATCCAGCTCCTTATTTTCCTTATCGCGGGCGCGGGAAAAAACCAAGTCGTCCGTCAAATCTTCGGCTCCGATGCCCTCGGCAATGACGCGGAATTGCTTTTCATACGCACTGATAAAATTGACGAGAATAATATTGTCGTACTCCAATCCTTTCGCCTCATGAATGGAAAAGATGAGTGGCGTCTGGAAGAATTTTCGTGCGTCTGCCTTGTCCTCATTGCTCATCACCAGCACGGCATATTGCGTGGAATGTTGCGTTTTTTGGTTTAATTCCGCCTTCGTTTGTGGCTTATCCTCCAAGAATTCTACTTCACCTTCTTGCTCCGAAATGCTCTGAATAAGGTGCGTGCTTTCCTTGTCGACAGAGCCAAATCGGGCGTTCTTTATTTTCAGCAGTTTGTTGGCGAAATCCGTTACCCGCGCGGCATTGCGGTAATTAGTGTGCAGGATGCGGATGATGTCGGTATCCAAATCTGCCTTATAAAACATACTCTTCAAGGCAGACCAAGAAAAGAAGTTGGGATGCACAATCTGATTGGCATCGCCACAGAGCACAAAGCCTAGCGGGTTTTTCAAGGATTTGAGAATGACTGCGAGCTGAATGTTGGTCAGGTCTTGCACCTCATCTACCACCAGATAATCATAAACCGGCTTCACTTTTTCCAAATACTGGTGGGAAAGCATATTGGAATCGTAATAGCCTTCCTGCTGCAAGAAATGGAGGTACTTTTTAAACAACTCATACACTTCCGGGCGTTGCTGTTTGGTAAAAACGGATTGCTTCACACCGAGCGATTCGTACTCATCTTTATCGAGGAAAGCCTTGTCTGTAGCGGCTCCGGTGATGACACCTTTAAATTCCTCAAACAATTTATAGGGCTCTTTGATACTCGTAAGGCTGCGGTGGCGCTGATAAAATCCTTCAAAAGCACGAAAGTCAATTTCCTTTCCTTCGGGAATGCGCAGTCCGGCGAGATAATCGCGAAAGGAGAGAAAGTCTATCTCCTGATGTTCATTTTCGTAATGGCCGCCGTAATACAGGTTCTGCGCGTGCTCCACTAGGAACGGCGATAGGGAAATATAGGCGAGATGGCCGCGTAGCATTTTCAGGCGTTCCAGCGTAAGTGCCGTTTTGCCGCTGCCTGCCGAGCCGATGATGATGAGTGGTGGCGGTAGGTGCAGGATGACATTCTGCTGCTCATCGAAGGAGATAAACTTGTCTAGAAAATGGAGTTTTGGAGATGAAGGGTTAATAAATCGGATGACCTCGCTTTCGGCTGTGGGCGCATGTTCCAGCGCGGTAAGTGCTTCGATGCGTGCGGTGTCAATCTCTGCTCCACGCAGAAAGCGAGAAGCGGCATAATCATGATGCGGGATGACCTCCACCAGCAGTAAATACATCTCACCACCATGGCGAATAAAGCGGAACAATAGTCGCGCTTCGGCATCCAGTTTTGCGCGGAAGTAGCCAGTATTCGCCATCTTTTTTACGTCGGCACTACGGAAGTCGCCACGTTGCAGCGCAACTAAAACCTTATCGTATTTCTTTTGAAAAGTGCTTAGTTGGAAGTCGGCGTAGGTAAGAATCCGGTAGGGCATTCCGAGAGCAAGATTTGGAGGGGCAATTTAAATTATTGCGGGAACTGACGATGCAATATCACAGCCCCCACTCTCGTCATCCACCCGCAGCGACTTTGTCGTCGGCCGCGGCGGATCTATTTACTGGCAATAGTTTGCCACTGCCGAGACAAAGATTGGAACGTTTAGATTCTATCCGAATGGGAACTTAGCCCTTCGCCACAAAAATTGAAAGTACCCCATGGCCCTAAGTTGGAACGAGATAAAACACCGCGCAGCACAGTTCTCCAAAGAATGGGACGGCGAACAAAGCGAAGATGCAGAAGCCAAATCTTTTTGGGATGGTTTCTTCAACATCTTTGGCATCAGTCGTAGGCGGGTGGCCACTTTTGAGCATTTGGTGCATAAGCTCGAAGGCAAGCAAGGCTTTATTGACTTGCTGTGGAAAGGCACCATCCTGATAGAACATAAGAGTAAAGGCAAAGACCTTGATCGCGCCTACCAACAGGCAAAAGATTACTTCCCCGGACTCAAAAATTCGGAGCTACCTAAATACATTTTAGTTAGCGATTTTGAGCGCTTCCGATTATTTGATTTAGATACCGACGAACGCCACGATTTCCTCCTGAAAGAGCTCGTGGACAAGGTTCATTTGTTCGACTTTATTGCAGGCTACCAGAAGCGCAGCTACAAAGACCAAGACCCCGTAAACATTGAGGCGGCGGAAATGATGGGCAGGCTACACGACAGCCTCAAAGCCATTGGCTATGCTGGGCATCGCTTAGAACGATACCTCGTGCGACTGCTTTTCTGCCTCTTTGCCGATGATACTACCATCTTTGAAAAGGGTATTTTCTACGACTTCATTGACCAACGCACGGCGGAAGATGGTAGCGACCTTGCCCGTAGTCTGGCCGAGTTATTTGAAGTATTGAACACGCCAAACGAAGAGCGGATGCGCAATCTTGACGAGCAACTTGCGGCCTTCCCTTACGTGAATGGAAAGCTGTTTGAAGAACACCTGCCCATTGCTTCTTTCGACGCTACGATGCGGCAAACATTGCTGGATTGCTGCGCCTTGGATTGGGGTAAAATCTCGCCCGCCATTTTTGGTTCTTTGTTTCAAAGTGTGATGGATGAAAAGGCGAGACGCAACCTGGGCGCACATTACACGAGCGAGAGGAACATTATGAAGCTGATAAAGCCGCTGTTTCTGGATGCGCTTTGGGCAGAATACGAGGGTGTGAAAAACAGCAAAGGCAAGCTCCAGACTTTTCATAAAAAACTGAGTGCGCTGCGCTTTCTGGATCCTGCCTGCGGCTGCGGCAACTTCCTCATTATTGCCTACCGCGAGGTGCGCTTGCTGGAGCTGGAAATCCTAAAGACTTTACTGTTTAAGCATGGCAAGCTGCGCGAGGAAGTGGCGGCTGATGCGCGAATAGATGTGGGCACTTTACTACGTTGCGATGTGGACAAATTTTACGGGATAGAGTATGAAGAGTTTCCGGCGCAGATAGCACAGGTAGCCATGTGGCTGATAGACCACCAGATGAATATGGCGGCCAGCGAGGCTTTTGGCGAATATTATGTGCGGCTGCCACTGCGCAAAAGTGCCATGATTGTGCAAGGGAATGCACTACGCATTGAGTGGCAAAGCCTGTTGCAGCGCGACTTACGCGACCTTTGGAATGGCGAGAAAGAGGATGCGGAATTGCGGTACGATTATATTTTGGGGAACCCGCCGTTTGTAGGTTCTAAGATGATGACCGAAGAGAACCGCGCTGATATTGAGGTCATCTTTAATGGCGTGAAAGGTGCAGGCACGCTGGATTATGTAGCAGGATGGTACGGTCTTGCGGGAAAATATTTAGCGGCGAATACCACGACGAAAGTTGGATTTGTGAGCACTAACAGCATTGTACAAGGCGAGCAGGTGAGCATTTTATGGGGACAATTGTTGCGGCATCTTGACTTGCAAATTCACTTTGCCCACCAAACTTTTCAGTGGACGAATGAAGCCCGTGGCGTTGCCGCCGTGCATTGCATCATTGTTGGTTTTGGCCAGCCAATGGGCGGTACGAAACGTTTGTTTTTGTACGAGGATATTCGGAAAGAGCCTGTGGAAATAGCGGCCAGCAATATCAACGCATACTTGGTGGAAGGGCGAGAGGTCCTTATTGCCAGCCGACAAAAGCCGCTTTGCGATGTGCCGGAATTGAGCTTCGGAAATATGCCTTTAGATGGCGGTCATCTTCTATTGAGCGACGAAGAGAAAATTGAGTTTGCGTTGAAAGAACCAAATGCCACGAAATTCATTCGCCCATTAATCAGTGCCCGTGAATTTTTAAATGGGCAAAAACGATGGTGTCTTTGGCTTGATAGTATTACGCCTGTAGAATTGAAAACAATGCCGCTAGTAATGGAACGAATCCAAGCGGTAAAAAGTTTCCGTGGACGAAGTATCAGGATTCAGACTAAAAACAAAGCGGAAACTCCTGCGCTTTTTGGAGAGATTCGCAGTTTTGGCGATATCGCAGTTGTCATTCCCCGCGTTTCTTCAGAAAACAGGCAGTACATCCCAATGGGCTTTTTTGGCAAGGAATCGATTGTAGGCGACACTTGCATGGCATTGCCCAACGCATCGCTTTATCACTTTGGCATCCTTACTTCCAAGATGCACATGGCTTGGGTGAAGTATGTTGGGGGAAGGCTTAAAAGTGATTATCGATATTCAAAGGACATTATTTATAATAATTTCCCTTGGCCTGAAAACCCCACAGAAAAAAACAAGCAAGCTGTAGAAGCCGCTGCCCAAGCCGTTCTTGACGCGCGTGCTGCATTCCCCGGTTCCAGTCTTGCCGATTTATACGACCCGCTGACCATGCCGCCCTTATTGGCTAAAGCGCACGCAGCATTGGACAGGGCGGTTGATGTCTGCTATCGTCCGCAGCCGTTTCCTAATGATGCTAAGCGGATGGAGTTGTTGTTTGAGCTGTATGAGAGGTTTACGGGGGGTATGTTTGCCACGGAAAAAACGAAGAAGAAAAGGTGAGTAAGTAGCTATACCAATCGCCGTAGCACGGTCTCCTCAACAAAACCTACCACAGCACAATCCTCCATAATCCCTACAACATCCGCCGTTGCATGGTCTCCTGACCTGCAACGAATCCCGCCACAGCACAATCCCTACAACACCCGCCGTTGCACGGTCTCCTGACCTGCAACGAATCCCGCCACAGCACAATCCCTACAACATCCGCCGTTGCATGGTCTCCTGACCTGCAACGAAATGACCGACAATAATTTCACATCAGTCACTACCGAATAGTTTCCGCCGTTGCACGGTCTCCTGACCTGCAACGTACCAGTCCAAAACCCTCCCACCAATGACCGCCAGAAAAGTAGAAGCCCATTTTTTCACAGCCACCATCTTGGAATGGAAGTACTTGCTGCGCCCCACCAAATACAAAGACATCGTCCTAGATTGCCTCAAATATCTAGTTGATGGCGGACGAGTGAAAGTTATTGGATTTGTGATAATGGACAACCATATTCACCTCCTTTGGCACATCTGCGACGGACATAAAGCCGAAAAAGTGCAGCAGAGCTTTCTGAAATATACCGCGCAGCAAATCAAGGCCGACCTCAGCCTGAATCACCCCTTGGTTCTGGAACATTTTAGGGTAGATGCGTCTGATAGAATATATCAGTTTTGGGAGCGCAATC
>JBDTKK010000359.1:0-3097 GCA_039935335.1 Chitinophagaceae bacterium | reverse complement strand
GGCGGAATAATGGCAGCTCCATAGTCTAAAATACGAGCAGCAACAGTCTGATAAACTTCCGTGTCCGGGTCGTCTATCAAGCGCAATAATGCCTGTAATTCTTGCTGTTGCCCTTTCATATACTGCTCACTTTTTCACCCCCAAGATACAGTTTTAATACAAATAAAAAACCGCGTCACAATTGCTTTGGAGAGCAATGGTGGCGCGGTTTCTAGAAAGAATTAGTTATGCTTTCCTTTTCGTTGCAGTTGCTTTTTTAGTAGCCGTTCTTTTTGTTGCGGAAGCTTTTTTAGCTGCGGTCTTTTTCGGAGCACTTTTACTGGTAGATTTTGTTGCTTTCTTCGCCGGTTTGGCTGCAAAAGCATCGGGGTTGTGTGCAAGGATCATCTTCTTGACATCCTCGACGCTGATGTTTTCAAAATCGTCGGATTCGTACTTCTCGCCATCGGTCTTGCGTGGCAGTTTTATCATCTCCTTTTTGAAACGGATAAACGGTCCCCAACGGCCATTTTCAATAGCAATGTTTTCGCCGGGCCATTCTTTGATGAAACGCTTTGCTTCCTTCTCCAGTTTAGCAGTGATGAGTTCGTTCATGTCCGCCTGACTAAGGTTGTCAAAATCGTAACGACGCGGCACGTTGATATAAAGCTCGCCCCATTTGATAAACGGCCCAAATCGACCTTTGCCTTTTCCAATAGGCACGCCTTCGTAGAAGCCTACAGGTGCATCGGCGGCTTGTTTTTCTTTAATGATTTCAATAGCACGATTTATATCCACAGCCAGCGGGTCTTCACCTTTCGGCATGGATACAAATTGTTCTCCCCATTTCACATAAGGGCCAAATCTTCCCGCACCCACAATCACCTCTTTACCCTCATAGTCTTCGAGCGTAAAAGGAAGCTTGAATAAGTCCAAAGCCTCGTCAAGACTAATGTTGGCAATGCTTTGAGAGCTTTTTATGGTAGCATATTTTGGCTTTTCCTCATCATCCGGCGCACCAATTTGCACCATCGGACCAAAGCGTCCAAGGCGAGCGATTACAGGCTTGCCGCTCTTAGGGTCTGTACCCAAATGGCGTTCGCCGGTGGCACGTTCTGCGTTATCCATTGTCTGTTCAACAGCCTCATGAAATGGACCGTAGAAACGGGCAAGCATCTTATTCCATTCCTGTTTTCCATGGGCAATTTCATCAAATTCAGCTTCGATTTGCGCGGTGAAATTGTAATCCATCACCGTCTTAAAATGTTCGGCGAGGAAGTCGGTCACCACCATTCCCAAGTCTGTTGGGAAAAGCTTGCTCTTCTCCACACCCACATTCTCGGAATCCGTGCGGCGGGTAACCTTGTTCTGCTTTAAAATAAGAATAATGAACTCGCGTTTCACACCATCTTTGTCTTTACGCTCCACGTAGGTACGCGCCTGGATGGTGCTGATGGTTGGTGCGTAGGTTGAAGGTCGGCCAATGCCCAATTCCTCCAATTTTTTTACCAAGGAAGCTTCTGTGTAGCGAGGTTGTGCTCTGCTGAATTTTTGGGTGGCACGCATCTCCACAAAACCAGGCTCTTGTCCCACCTTCAATGGCGGCAATACGCCTTCAGCGGTCTCGTCACCATCCTCCTCGTCGCGACCTTCAGTATAGACCTTTAAAAAGCCATCAAAAACCATGACTTCGCCAGTGGCGGTAAGTTGCTCTTTCGGCTGTGTTGAAATATCAATCTTAGCAATTGTTCTCTCCAGTTGTGCATCTGCCATTTGGCTGGCCATGGTGCGCTTCCAGATGAGTTCGTAAAGCTTCTGTGTATCTGCTTCGCCAGCGTGCTGCGCCATCATTTCTGTTGGACGGATAGCCTCGTGGGCTTCCTGCGCGGATTCGTTTTTGTTCTGGAACTTCCTTTTTTGGTAATACTTCTCGCCGTATTGGCTCACAATAGCTTCTTTAGAAGCATTGATTGCAGTATCGGATAAACTTACAGAGTCGGTACGCATATAAGTGATGTGTCCGTTCTCGTAAAGTCGCTGTGCGAGCTGCATCGTGCGACTCACAGAATATCCCAGCTTTCTACTGGCTTCCTGTTGTAAGGTAGATGTAGTAAAAGGCGCGGCGGGGGAGCGTTTGGCCGGTTTCACCTGAATGTCGCTTACTTTATACTTAGCTCCAGTACAGCCTACAAGGAAATGATTAGCTGCTGCTTCGTTAGCGAGTTTTTCAGGGCCTTCTGCCTTAAAGTTGACGGTACGCCCATTAATATCAGGAGCGGTAAAAAGGGCTTCTACTTTAAAGGAACTTACCGAGGCAAAGCCAATGATGCTGCGCTCACGCTCTACGATGAGTTTGACGGCCACGCTTTGCACGCGTCCAGCAGAGAGGTTGTTTTTCATGCTCATCTTCCGCCAAAGGATTGGGGAGATTTCAAAGCCAACAATGCGGTCAAGAATACGTCGGGCTTGCTGTGCATACACCAAGTTCATATCCACTGTTCGTGGATTCTCGACTGCCTTTTTAATAGCGGGTTTGGTGATTTCGTGGAAGACGATGCGTTTCGTGATTTCGGGTTTCAAGCCGAGTACTTCGCAGAGATGCCAAGATATGGCTTCCCCTTCGCGGTCTTCATCCGTTGCTAGCCATACTTCGCCACTTCGCTTTGCTGCTGAGCGAAGATCATTCACCACTCGGATTTTATCATCAGACACGATGTAATTAGGAGCAAAATCTTTTGCGATATTGATGCCCATGTCCTCTTTTGCGAGGTCGCGGATATGTCCAAAGCAAGATTTTACTTCAAAATCCTTACCCAGTATTTTCTCAATTGTTTTCGCCTTTGCAGGCGACTCCACTATCAATAAGTTCTTAGCCATTGTTTTTTGTTACAGTATCCTATGTTTTGGAAGCCCCGAGAGACTTTACTTGCTTTTCAGAAAGCGCAATGTTAGTTATTGTTTGCTTATCGCCAATAAAGAAGGGGCGACACTCTCGTGCCGCCCCTTCTAAAAAGGACCCTAAGAATATTTGTTTCCTAGTGTTTAATGAGCACGCGGTCTGATGCGCGCTCACCATTGGCTTCAATTGTGTAGAGGTAAATGCCTGCTGCAAGGTCTG
>JBDTKK010000358.1:0-8720 GCA_039935335.1 Chitinophagaceae bacterium | reverse complement strand
ACGTGTTCCGCACCCGTTTGCCGGTCGTCATCAATATTGCTATCATGTTACCCCTCGACTTGCATGTGTTAAGCCTGCCGCTAGCGTTCATCCTGAGCCAGGATCAAACTCTCCATTGTAAATATTTTTACAATAAAGGTTTAGAACAATAACCTTCCATCTCGCGACTTCCAATCATTATCTAGCTTTTTTTGTACTCTTAAAATTATTATAGGAACATCACTCTCATGATGCCCTGTGTTTTGTTCGTGTTTCTTAAACTATTTTTTATACGCCTTCATCAACTATCGCTAGCCAATGAAGTACTTACCTGCCGAGATCACCAAAACTTACGTCTCAATCATCCCAACTGCTTCCATTTTTTCAAAGAACTTTTATTCTGTTTTTCGCCTCACCTCTTTTGGTAAGGGAGCGCAAAGGTAATTGCTTTTTTCAAACTGCCAAATCTTTTTTTCAAAAACTAAAACTGCTTGCTAAAAACGAACCGAAGAACTCACCGTTTCAACAAACTTTTTTGCTGTTGCGGGGTGCAAATATAGGCGGCGGATTGAACCCGCCAAAAAGAATTTCGAATTCTGCATACCTTTTTTAAAAAATCAATTAAAAATGCTTGCAAAACTAAGGCCTACCATTTCAATGGAAGCCGCTATCAGCTTAGGTTTCCAGTCAAATCTCTAAACACTTCTTCCAATGAATTTGACTCTGATTGCATGGCTACTATATTGACATCCTGTGCGAGCGCCCATTGCATTATTGACCTCCGCAAGCCGTCTGGCGAGTTGGTAATAAGCTTCCATGAATTATCGCCCAATTTGACAACAGAGTTTACTTCTTTAATCTTCTTCAATGCGGCTTCCTGCACAGTATTGCTGAATTGCACAATCAAACCAGAATGCTGATTGGCCGAAGCCTTCAAGGCTTCGACAGAATTATCCGCTACGATATTGCCTTGATTAATGATGATAACGCGGCTGCACATGGCCTGCACTTCCTGCATAATATGCGTGGACAATAGCACCGTTTTCTCCTTGCCAATTTCCATAATCAACTCCCGAATTTCTACGAGTTGATTGGGGTCTAAACCAGAAGTAGGTTCATCTAAAATCAAGACTTCGGGATGGTGAATCATGGCCTGCGCAAGCCCTACCCTTTGCTTATATCCTTTAGAAAGCGCTCCGATTTTCTTGTGTGCTTCCCGCTCTAAGCCGGTAACAGCCACCATCTCCGCTATTCTACTTCTACTAAGCTTACCTAATTGATGAATTCCCGCCGTAAACTCTAGGTATTCGCGTACAAACATGTCTTGATAAAGCGGATTCGCTTCCGCCAAATAACCAACCCTGCGCCGTACTTCCATGGGTTTTGTCTGGGTATCAAAGCCACAAACAGATGCCGTACCGGAAGTAGGTGCCAGATAGCCGGTAATCATCTTCATGGTCGTGCTTTTACCTGCGCCATTGGGGCCGAGAAACCCTACGATTTCTCCGGCTTTAAGCTCGAAGGATATAGCATTTACGGCCTTTTGCTCACCATATTCTTTAGTGAGTTCAGCTACTTTTATAGACATAATCGCAAATGTAGGCGGAGGAATTCTAGCTGAGACTTAGGCAATCACAAAACTTGCAAAAAGCCCTTCTCCAATAATATTTCTCAAAGGAAAAGCTACAAAATCCGCCGCTTAAAAACCTACTTGAATAAAAGCCTACATGCGGCGGAATACGAGCACCCGCTTCTCATTTCCCCGTACAATTTGCAGCAAATATTGCCCCGCTGGGATATTGCTCACATCAAGCCCAGCACCACTTTGGACGGATTTAAAGTTCCGAACCGGCTGCCCAAAAAAGTTGATAATGAATGCCTCTGTAGGCTGCTCAGAAAATGGGAATGAGACTTTCAATTCTGCCGCACAAGGGTTTGGAAATACAGTCGCTTCCGCCAATGATTTACCTTCAATCCGCACGACTTGCGAAGCACTAAAAGAAACATTACCTACCAAATCTGTCATCCGAAGCCGATAAACATTTAGTCCCGAATTCGGCTTTTTATCCAAAAAGGTTTCACTTGAATTCTTAGCGTTTATTTCTTCAAATGCCTTGACCGGAGCAAAACCTAACCCATCCCAGCTTCGCTCCAAAACCGTGCTACGTAAGGCTTCCGAGCTTTCAATCTTCCAACGTAGTGCAATTGTTGAAGCACTTTTCGAAAGCACTTCTAGCTTCGCAATCCGAATAGGCAAGGCTGATTGATTGGCACGAACAACAAAGTTGTCGATGCTTACACCATTGTCTGCCAATGCCGAATCGGTTGTTGTCCAAGAAATACCGAAAGTGGCATTGTTGGCGATTGACAAGTTTGTAAGGGTGAAAGGGGAAACACAGGTCGTGACAGGTATGCCATTCGTACCGGTACTGCTTCCATTAAAGTCTTTAGCATCGAGTGTAGCATTTCCGCTAAGTGCCCCGATGCCCGAGCATTCCCAGCCAGAATTATTTGCGAAGCGAAACTGTTTGTAATCCCAGGAAAAGAGCAATGACCCAATGGTCGTTCCACTGTTGTTAATAAAGTTTACAGAATAGGTGATGTCGCCAACTATGGTAGAATGTAAGGCACCAAGGCTATAATCCCCTGTCCCTCCATAAGCCCAATTGCCACCACTGAGGCTCGTTCCGACACCTTGCCCTCGATAGGCCGCAGTACCGCTGGAGACACCCGACCAACCAGTAGGAAGTGTTGCCGAAAAATCAGTTGCAGAACTTGGGTTGTAACTATCAAAATCGGTTACCGAAGGGGAAAAAGGCAATGCATTGATACTGATTTGGCCATGGCTCTGATTGGCCTGAAAAACGATTAATGCAAGGAGGACTGGGTAAAGTATCAACTTCATTCGGCTGTTGGTTTTGCTTATGGATTAAACTCTGGTTTAGGAAATCTTCTTGTCTGAAAAATAGGTAAGAATGTAAAATCCTAAACAAGCTTTGTGCCAAATTTCTTAACACAGCCTATGCAATTCTTTAACACAAGTACAAGTAACCATTTTGTTGGGCGACTCGATAACAAGTCCTTTACGTCGTTTCTTTTAGAGATTTAGAAAATGGCTGCTAACGCTGCAAAAAGATTTGTGTACAAAACCACCATTCATCACGCTTTACAACGCCAATTCCGGTATCTGTATAATCTCCTAGCATATTAGCTTTGTGTCCTTCGCTAATCCACCAACTTTCAACAGCGTCTTCGGCAGTTTCGGCTATTGTAACGTTCTCTCCAGTTCCCTGTGCATTAGGGAAATATACTCTTATTAAAGAGTCCCGCGCATCCGCTCCTTGATGCCCGAAAGGGATTTTATGGCTCGCCATCGCTTCGCTATGCCGCCGTGCTATTGCATTGAGCGAATCATTGAGTTTCAAAGGAGCTTGTAAATAAATGCTCCGCTTTACATTAATCAACTCATGAATTTCCAGCAGCATTTTCCGCTCCTCATTTTGAGTATTTTGAGCAAAAGAAAATGTTGAAAGTGCCAGCATGAAGACAACCAAAATCGCATTGTTTAGCCGCATGGAAATTGGTTATTGAAACTCGAAACAACCAATATCCGGAATGCCATTAATCACACGGTTCTTTTCATCTAAATCTGTAATGGGCATATTGCTATAAGAAATGCCTGAATCAATTAAAGGCGAGCCGACTTTTTCATGAAAATCGAACTTAGATGCATTCACAAACAGTGGGTCTAATGTGCCATCTACAAGTGAATATTGAACTGAACTTTTACTTACCCAGACAGGGATTGTTGAGCCATCTGTTTTAAACAGACAATGCTGCAAAGTCACGGTGGCAGCGGCATCCTTGACGCTATCTATGAATATTTCCTTGTCTAAAGAACCAGCCACCACACAGTTGCGCATCGTTAAAGAAAGCGGAGCGGCAATGTATTGTGTTTGACTAATGAAAAAGTAATTCCGCATCACCGCAACAGGATTATCGGTATGTGCTATTTTGTTGCTTCCGTAGGTAGCAAACGTGCAATTGTTCAACTCATAATTCCCACCTTGAACTAGTGCCAAAGCCGTGGCACCGCAGGCATTTATCAGGCAATTTTCTGCCTTTACCGTTCCTCCAAAAGACAATAAACCATAACCCAACGAATTCTGAATAATTACTTTGCTCATCGTCAATTGACGAGTTGAGCTAGAGGAGGAATCTGGTGACACTTGAATTGATGCTCCCACCGCACCCTGAGCGGCATTGCCGCCGTTTGCGATGATGACGTGTTCTAGATAATTGTCATTAGAATGCTGAGTAAAATAAATACCGCCCCACTCGCCGGGATAGCCTTCATACCCATAATAAGAGCGGTCAAGTCTGTCTCCCTGAAAGATGATACTATCCTTTTTGGTGCCAATGGCAGTCAAGGTGCCATCCACAAAAAGTCGCGCATTGGCGTGCATATAAATCCGGCAACCAGCGGGAATGGTAAGGGTTTGACCTTTGTCGACAACAGCATATCCGAAGACGACATAAGGCTTGTCAGTAAGCCAGATTTGAGTAGCTAGAACACTATCGCGGATGTAATGCGCATTTTGACCGTAGGCGAAAATGGGGACAGAATAATCATTTCCGTTCAAAGTGGCCACCAGCCTGTCTTCCACAATAAAAGGCGAGTTGGCGCTCGTAGGATCCACCTTGACAGTGGCGAAGACATAAATGCTGTCATTGGCCGCAATTTCAATGTTAGTTCCATCACCAGCTTTGCCATCTACGTTGATATGAAAAGGTGAAGAAGAGCCATTGGCAAGGTGTACAGAGGAAATGACAATCTTTTCACTTTGCGGATTGAAGATTTTCAGACCAATAGTTGCGGAGCCAAGGGAGGTAAAAACGGTATCGAAAGTGAGTGTATCGGTAGAGAACCGTAGCTCGCCACCACTCTTCAATAGTTGGTCCTTCTTGCAAGAACTTTCTGAAAGAAGAATGGCTGCCAGAAAACTGATGCAGGCAAAAATGGAAAGATAACGGGCAGGAATACGAAGCATGGGAAAGCCCGAAATTAGGGGCTGATGCCATAACGAATAAACGCACTTATTATTTTAATGCTTCAGAAAAATACTCAAAAGTTCCGAGGCAGATTCCCGGTAGGCAAAGGCACCTGCTTACATTTGCACTCCCTATGTCCTGCGTCACATTGCTTTCTGATTTTGGCCTAAACGACCCTTCTGTTGCGGTTGCCAAAGCCATAATTGGTGCGCATGTTCCGGGCAAATCGATTGTGGATATTTCGCATTCTTTAGAACCTTCGCTTACCCATCAGGCGGCCTATTTTTTACTTTCGTCCTACAAAGCCTTTCCGCAAGGTTGTTGCCATGTGGTGATGTTCAATGTGTTTAGCGAACGGAATCCAAGGTTGCTTTTGTGCGAGCATGAAGGGCATTTTTTCCTTGCGCCGGATAATGGTGTTTTGTCCTTAGCGTTCGGCGAAAACCTAGAAAAAGTTTGGCTGGTTTATACTTTGGAAGATGCCCTTGGATTTAAGGATTGGCTGGAAGAAGTAGGAAAGATTTTGGCTCAGTTACAAACGAAAACTCCGTCAGATTTGGGTCTGGAATCGACAACCTTAGTAACTGCTCCGAAAAAATGGCTTCCAGTGGAGATTGGCAATTCTGTGGAATGCCATGTTATCCATATAGACCGTTTCAAGAATGTGGTTGCGAGCCTTACCCAGCAAGAGTTTGAGCGGATTCGAGCTGGCCGCGATTTTGAAATTACCTTCTCCAGAACAGAAAGTGTGACCAAGCTAAGCACACATTATAGTAGTGTCCCGAATGGGGAAAAGCTTTGTCGATTTAATAGTTCCGGCTTTCTGGAAATTTGCATTAACGGCACAGGTGCATCAGAGCTTTTTGGACTCAAACTTTTTCAAAAGGAATCCGTCATTTACAACACCATCAAAATTGAATTCTCTTGATTATTCGCGTGGTTCAAATGAATTTTCGGGCAGAAGAAATTGAAACATTTCAAGCATTATTTGCGGAGCGGAAAGAGCGTATTCAATCGTTTGAAGGGTGTCTGCATTTAGAACTTTGGCAAGATGTGAATCGTACCGGAATCTTCTTTACGTATAGCCATTGGGAGAGCGAGCAACACTTAAATCACTATCGCTTTTCTGAATTCTTTAAAGAAACTTGGAAGGCAACCAAAGTACTATTTGCAGAGAAGGCGCAGGCTTGGAGTGTGGAGCGGAAGGGTTGAAATTTCCCGCGCGACGAGTGCTCTTTACAACAAAACTATGCTACAGCATTACTTCTCTTTCTATGAAAAAACTGCTGAACCATCGTTGCCAAAAGAATGACCAAGGCGCAACCCAAAAGGTTGAGCCAAAGGAAGGCCATGACATTTAAAAACGCCACAATACAAACGATGGCTTCGGCAATTAGTGCCGCAACAAAAACCGCCGAACCACCAATCTTCTTGAAGTAAAAAGCCACAAGAAATATCCCCAAAATAGTTCCGTAAAATAAGGAGCCTAGAATATTGACGGCCTCAATTAGGTTACCCAAATGTCCGGCGTACAAGGCGACAATAACACAGAACCCCCCCCAGCCCACGGTCGCCCAGCGAGAGGCATTGAGGTAATGTTTATCACTGCCACTTTTGCTGATAAATCTTTTATAGAAATCCACTATAGTGGTGCTGGCAAGGCTGTTCAGCCCACTGGCAGTACTGCCCATGGCCGCAAGGAAAATAATAGCAATCAAAAGCCCAACCATACCGACAGGAAGATATTCCGTCACGAAACTTAGGAACACATAATTCGTGTCATTGGTATCGGCTGCGGCATCGTTCTTCGTCATCAAGGTCTGCACATTTTGCCGGATGTCTAAAGCGGCTTGGTCAGCGGCCTGAAGCTTGATCCTTGTTGCGTCCACCTCTTGTTTATTGCCGTTGTGCAAGGCCGGCACGAGTTCATTAACGAGCCGCTTCTTCTCGGCATAAACTGCTTCAAAATCACTTTCCAATTTGGCAACTTGAGGACCATAAGTACTTGCTTTTACCGCATCCAAAGCAACAGGATTAAAGGACACTGGCGGCGCAGTATATTGGTAGAAAGCAAACACCAAAACACCTATCAACAGTATGAGAAACTGCATGGGGATTTTCACGAGGCCATTCATCACCAGTCCAAGCCTGCTCTGGGTTACCGAGCTTCCAGTCAAATATCTTCCTACCTGACTTTGGTCTGTCCCGAAGTAGGAAAGTTGGAGAAAAAGTCCGCCGATAATACCGCTCCAGATATTGTATTTGTTGTTGAGGTCGAAGTGCAAATCCAAGGCTTTTGTTCGCCCCATTTTCCCGGCAATCTGCAATGCATCTGTAAAGCCAACGCCCGCCGGCAAAAGATGCACTACCATGTATCCCGCCATGGCCAATCCTGAAAAAATGATGGCCATCTGAAACATCTGCGTATAACTCACAGCCTTGGTGCCACCATAAACAGTGTAAATGATGACGAGCGTGCCCATGATGAGCGTGGTGTATTGAATATTGACGTGCAGGATGCTACTCAAAATGATGGACGGAGCGTAAATCGTAATGCCTGTTGAAAGCCCACGTTGCAGCAAAAAGAGGAAGGCAGTCAGGCTTCGGGTTTTGATGTCGAAACGGCCTTCCAGATATTCGTAAGCGGTATAAACATTGAGTTTATGGAAGATGGGGATGAAAGTGACGCAGAGCACAATCATCGCCAACGGCAGGCCGAAATAGAATTGAACAAAGCGCAGGCCATCGCTGTAAGCCAGGCCAGGAGCGGAAAGGAAGGTAATGGCACTCGCTTGTGTAGCCATCACGGAAAAGCCGACCTGATACCAGGGCATCTTTTTATCAGCAAGGAGATAACCTTCAATATTTTTTTGCCCTCGACTCTTCCACACCCCATAAATCACGATGCTAAGAAGCGTGAGTGCCAGCACCAACCAATCAACCTTACTCATTGAAAATGCCTAGTAAAAAAGTAAAGGAAGATGATAATGGCAAGTAAAACTGCGATGATGAGCGCATACACCTGATTCCAGGATTTCAGCACTGGTGGCGGCTCTTCAGGGTTTTCTTTAGAAGATTTATTGGGTAGCAACATCGTTTCATCTTTTGGTATTCAGGGAAAGAAGGTTGGAGGAAAAGGTGGCTAATCCTCGTCGCCCTTATCTTCTTTCTCAGATTGGCGCTGGTCTTTCTTGTCCACTTCTTCTGATTGGCGCTGTTCTTTCTTGTCCACTTTTTCTTCCTGCATTTCCTTTTTCAAATCAGCCTTATCCGCAGCTTTTTCGCTTTGCGCTTCTGTACTGTTGTCAATGCTTTTCTCGAGCTCCAAGGCAAATTGACTTGTCCATTTATAAATATCCTGACTGGACTTTGTGCCGCTTTTACAAGTGCTTTTCAGCGTCTTGTCGGCAATGGAAAGCCGGACATTGTGTAAGCCATCGCACACGCCAGTCGGGGCTTCCAAGGCTTCAAAGCTCCTTTCTGCAGAATTGTAAAGGAAGATATCATAGGTCTGGCTACCCGTTGTGGCATCCACGGAAACAAAGGCAAAATCCTTGAAGCCATCGAAATTGTAGTCAGCAGTTTTTATCTGAAAAACATTGCTACCGGGCTGGGTCAAATCCAATTCTATCGGCTCTTGCCCAACAAGCAAAACCTGAATAGTGCTAGCGCCTTCCTGATGCTTTACT